>CAZUYO010000034.1:0-5628 GCA_964624725.1 uncultured Thermodesulfobacteriota bacterium | reverse complement strand
GGGAGGGGAAGATTGGGCCGCCCTGCCGCCTCGCGGCCTGGCCGCCCAGCCGACAAGGACTTGCCCATGGACAGCGGATACCTGCTTCAGTGCGCGACCTGCGGTGCGGAGAACCACGTGCCCCACGGCCGGACCCACGAACGCCGGCGGTGCCGGTGCGGCGCCTGGCTCATCCCCGGAAACTGCCTGCCCACCGACGTGGGGGCCGAGGACTGGGACCGGGAGGTCCTGGGCTCGACGGCCCCCGTGATCGTGGTGGTGTGGGGCGAGGCCTGCCCGGTGTGCGCCGAGTACGAGGTGAGCGTGTTCGACATGGCCGTGAACCTCTACGGCGTGGCCCGGGTGATGCGCCTCGACATCGAGGCCCACCCCGAGGTGGCCGCACGCTACGGCGTGGAGGGGGTGCCCACCGTGCTCCTGTTCCGAGACGGCGAACTCCTCGCCAAACTCCCCGGCCCCCGGGGCGAACGGGGCCTGCGGGAGGCGTTGGGGGTGTGAGAGGGGGGCGACTTCCGCTGGGCGGCTCGGCAGCTTGGCGGCTAGGCGGCTAAAAACCTTCGGGGTCCGGCGTCAGCGGCTGTCCCAACCTGTGGGAGCGGCTTCCAAGCCGCGACAATAGCCTTTCGGGCCTTCGGCCCGGACGTTCCGTTCGCGCGGGGTGGGGACCCGGTCGGTCGGGCTACCCCCCGGCCCCCACCACCCGCACCCGGCTTCGGCCCGTGCCGTCGGGGAGCACCTCGACCCGGGTTCCGATCCGCTCGGCCATGCCCGGCACGTGGGAGATCACCCCGATCCGCCGGCCCGAGGCCTGGAGGGCCTCGAGCACCTCGAGCACCGTGTCCAGCGTGTGGGGGTCGAGGCTCCCGAACCCCTCGTCCACGAACAGGCTCTCCACCTGCACCTGCCGCGAGGCCAGCGACGAAAGCCCCAGGGCCAGCGCGAGCGACACGAGGAAGCTCTCGCCCCCGGAAAGGCTCTGGACCGAACGCACCTCGTCTCCCAGGTGCCGGTCCACCACCTGGAGGGCCAGGTCCTGGCCGGGCACCCGGCCGAGCCGGTACCGGGGCGCGAGGTCCCGCAGGTGGTGGTTCGCGTGGCCGAGGAGCACCTCCAGGGTGAGGCTCTGGGCGAAGGACCGGAACTTCTTGCCGTCGTGGGAGCCGATCACCTCCGCGAGCCCGCCCCACACCCGCACCCGGTCCTCCTGGGCCTCGATCTCGGGCCCGAGTTCCGCCCGGCGCGCCCGGGCCTCGTCGTCGGCCCGGAGTTCGGCCAGGATCCGGCCCCGCTCCTCCTCGAGCGCGCGGCGCTCGGCCTCGGCCCGCTCGAGGGCGGCCGCGGCCTCCTCGGGCCCCAGGGCCGGGGCCCCCGCGGCCTCGTGGTTCTGGAGCGCCTTCTTCCGGTCCTCCACCACGCTCCGGGCCCGGGCGAGGGCGGTGTCGAGGTCCTGGAGCGCCTGTCGGGTCTGCCGCACCCACGCCTCCCCCCGGGCCAGGAGTTCCCGCACCCGTTCCTCCGGAACCCCGCGGGCCGCGAGCGCGTCGGCCAGGGCCTTCTCGGCCCGCTCCCGGGCGGCCCGGGCCCCCCCGAGCCGCTCCCGGGCCCCGTTCACCCGCTCCCCGGCCTGGGCCAGGTCGCGGGCCGCCCGCTCCCGGTCGGCCGCCGCGGCCTCCCGGGCCTTGCGGGCCCGGGCGAGGCGCCCCTGGAGTTCCCGGCGCACCTCGTCCACCGGCCGCCCGCCGAGCACCCCGGCCCGTTCCCCCTCGAGTCGCTCCACCTCCGCCCGGGCCTGGGCCTCCTCGTCCCGGGCCCGGGCGAGTTCCTCGGCCCGGGCCGCCAGGAGCCCCTCGGCCGCCTCGATCCGGGGGCCTGCGGCGGCGAGGGCTTCGGCCAGGCGGGCCCGCTCGGCCTCCTTCCGCCGCCAGGCCTCCACCTGGGCCCGGGCATCGCGGCCGAAGCCTTCCGGATCGCCCCGGAGATTCTCGGGCCAGCCGGGCCAGCGGGCGAACGCGGCCTCCATGCCGGCCAGGAGTTCCTCGGCCTCCCGGGCCACCCGCTCCCCCTCGGCCCGCAGGGCCTCGAACTCCCGAACGGCCTCCTCCGCCTGCCTCCGGGCCGCCTCCCACGCCGCCTTCGCCGCCTCGGCCGCGGACCGGGCCCCGTCCCAGGCCTTCCGGGCGGCCTCCCGCTCCGTCAGGAGCCCCTGGATCCTCTTGGCCTCGGCCCGCAGCGCCGTGAGCCGCCCCCTCACCTCTTCGGCGATCCGGCCCACCGCCTCGGCCGCCCCGGGGACCTCGGGCGCCTCGGGCACCCGGGGATCCCCGGCCCGGGCCCGCCCTTCCGCCCACGGGGCGCGAAGGGCCTCCAGGGCCTCCCGGTGCCGGGCCGCCGCATCCGCGGCCTCGGCCCCCTTGCGGGCCCACGCCTCCCGCTCGGCCGCGGCCTGGCTCCGGCGGGACACCAGGTCCTCCTGGGCCGCCCGGAGTTCCCCCACGCGCTCGGCCTGCGCCTCCAGGGCCCCGGCCGCCGGGGCCCCGCCCTCGGCCCAGGGGTGCTCCGTGGCCCCGCACAGGGGGCAGGGCTCCCCGGGCCGGAGCCGGGCCCGGTGCTCCTCGAGGCCCAGGGCCGCCCGGAGGCCTTCGAGCGCCCGCTCGGCCTCCTCGAGGGCGGCGCGGCTCCGGGTGAGTTCGGCGTCGAACTCCGACAGGGCCTCGTCGCGGGCCTTGACCTCGCGGTCGGCCCGGGCCTGGGCCTCCACGGCCGCGGCCTCGTCGGCCGCCTCCCGGGCCGCCCGCTCGGCGAGCCCGGCGAGCCGCTCGAGCGCCCCGAGCCGCTCCCCCAGGGCCTCGATCTCCCCGCCCACGGCCTCCGGGTCGAGCCCCTCGGCCGCCGCCTCGGCCGCCCCGAGCCGCTCCTCGGCCCTTGCCTGGGCCTCCCGGGCGGCCTCCCACGCCGAGCGCCGGGCCGCCTCGTCCGCCCGGGCCGTCTCGGCCTCCGCCTCGGCCCGGCGCACCGCGTCCGCCAGCTCCCCCGCGCGGCCCGCGAGTTCGGCGTACCGGCCGAGGTCCCGCTCCCACCGGGCCCACCCCTCGGCCACCGGCCCGACCCAGGCGTGCTCCTTCCGCCAGGCGTCCACCGCCCCGAGGGCCTCCGCCGTGCGCTTCTTCTCCTCCTCGAGGCGGGCCCGGTCCTCGGCCGCCGCCGCGTGCCGGGCCCCGGCCCGCTCGGCCGCCGCCCGGGCCCCGGCCAGCCGCTCCCGGGCCGCGCCGAGCCGGGTGTCGAGTTCCACGGCCCGGTCGATCTCCGGCCGGAGCCGCTCCCCTTCGGCCTCGGCGTCGGCCAGGGCCCGGGCCGCCGCCTCGTCGGCGGCCGCGGCCTCCGCGGCTCGGGCCTCGAGTTCGGCCCGGCGCTTCTCCTCCGCCTTCAGGGCCTCCGCCGCCTCCCGTTCCTCGGCGGCGCTCCGGTCCCGCTCGGCCACCAGGGGGGCGAGGGTCCAGGCCTCCTCGGCCTCGGCGAGTTCCCGGCGCAGGGGCTCGGCCTCGGCCCGGGCAGCCTCGGCCCGGGCCAACTCCTCTTGCGCCTCGGCCACGGCCGCGGCCAGACGCGCCCGCGCCCCGTGCCACTCCACGGCCCTCCGGGCCTCCTCCACCGCGGTCCGGGCCGCGGCGACCCGGCGTTCCGCCTCGGCGCGGGCCTCCTCCCGGGCCGCCCGCTCGTCGTCCGCCAGCACCCGGATCTCCCCCAGCCGGGCCCGGAGCGTCTCGAGCCGGGCCCGTTCCTCCTTGGCCCGCTCGTGGGCCGCCCGGGACACGAGGCCGTAGAGTTCCGTGCCCGTGACCCGCTCCAGGAGCGCCGCCCGCTCGTCGGGCTTGGCCCGCAGGAACGCCGCGAAGTCCCCCTGGGCCAGGAGCACCGAGCGGCGGAACTGGTCGAAGGTGAGCCCCACCTTCTCCTCGATGGCGGCCTTGGTTTCCGTGCGGGTCCCCCCGAGCCGCTGGCCGGTCTCCAGGTCCTCGAGGCTCATCTCCTGGGGCTGGAACCGGCCGTCGGCCCGGCCCCGGGCCCGGCGCACGGCCCACCGGGCCCGGTAGCGCCGGCCGTCGGCGCCGACGAAGTCCACCTCGGCCCAGCCCTCCCCGGCCCCCCGCCGGAGCACGTGGCGCACGTCGCTCGCCCCGAGGCGCAGGGCCTCGTCCTCGGCACCCGTGCCGATCCGCTCGCCACCGGCCCCCACGAACCGGGGCACCGCGTCGAAGAGCGCGAGGCACAGGGCGTCGAGGATCGTGCTTTTCCCCGCGCCCGTGGGGCCCGTGATCGCGAAGAGCCCCGCCCTCGAAAGGGGGGCCTCCTCGAACTCGAGCCCGAACCGGCCCTCGAGGCTCGCCAGGTTCTCCCCCCGGATCGCCAGGATCCTCATGCCGCCCCCTCCCCGTGGCGCACCCGGTCCACGAGTTCATGGAACGCCGCGAGCATCTCGGGCGGCGGGTCGGCCTCGAACGACCGGGCCCAGGCGGCCCGGAACACGTCCTCCGGGGTGATCTCCTCCAGCGTCCGGCTCGGGGCGGCCTCGGCCAGGGCCTCCCCGGTCCCGGTGTACTCGACGCTGAGCCGCAGGAGCCGGGCCGCCCGCCCCTCCAGGGCCTCGTCCACCCGGGCCCGGAGGCCGGGGTCGGGCCGGTCGAGCCGCACCCGCACCTCGAGGTACGGCCGGAACGGGTCGGCCGGGTCGCCGTCCAGGGGGTCGAGGGCCCGGAGCCGGTCGAGGACCTCGTCGAGGGGCCCCGCCCCGTCCCCGGGCACCCGCAGGATCTCCACGGGCCGGGGCGCCCGCAGGGCCTCCGTGCCAAGGAGCCGGTCGCCCTCGAGTTCCACCAGCACCACCTGGCTCGGGTACCCGGCCTCCGAGACGTCCAGGGGAAGGGGCGCGCCGCTGTAGCGCACCCGCTCCTGGCCGCCCGGGGCCTGGGGCCGGTGGAGGTGCCCCAGGGCCACGTAGGCGATCTCCTCCGGGAATGTCTCGAGCGGAAGGGCGTGCTGGTTCCCGCCCAGGATCCGGTGCTCGCTCCACTCGCTCACGGTTCCGCCCCGCACGTAGGCGTGCCCCAGGGCCACGAGCCCCTGGCCCGGCGCCCGGCGCCCGGCCGCCGCCCCGACGGCCCGGCGGTACACCTCGGCCACCCCCTCCTCGGGCGACCCCGCGCCCGGCGGAAGATCGGCCGGGCGCAGAAACGGCACGGCGAGCGCCCAGGCCTCCACCTCCCCTTCGGCGTTCTCCAGGGGCACCACGACCCGTTCGAACCCGCCGTCGCCCGAAAGCGTGCCCACGGCGTGCACCCCGAAGGCGTCGAAGAGCGGCCCGGGCGCCTCGAGCCGGCCGGCCGAGTCGTGGTTTCCCGCGATCACCACCACCCGAAGCCGGGGCAGGCGGCGCCGGGCCTCGGCCACGAAGGCGTACCACTGGGCCTGGGCCCGGGCCGAGGGGTTCGAGGTGTCGAACACGTCCCCGGCCACCAGGAGCGCGTCCACCCGGCGCTCCTCGAGCACCTCGAGGAGCCAGTCCAGGAACACCCGGTGCTCGTGCTCCCGGCTCACCGCGCCGAACGAGTGCCCCAGATGCCAGTCGGAGGT
>CAZUYO010000033.1:0-15954 GCA_964624725.1 uncultured Thermodesulfobacteriota bacterium | reverse complement strand
CGGCCCTGGCACGGGCTTTGCTCTTCATCTGGGCGCGATGGGAGGTGCCCCGCCCCGAGGGGTACGGTACGTGAGGAGGAAGGGCCATGGCGGAAGCGATGCGGGTGTTTGCGGCCGGGACGGCCGCGGTGTTCGTGGGCATGGGGCTCGTCTATCTGGCCGTGCGTCTCGTGGCCCTCGGCGTGGGCCGGTGGGCCGGGGGCGAAGGGGGCGGGGCATGAGTGCCGGGGGATGGGTCGGCGAACTGGTCCACCAGACGGGATTCCTCGGGCTCACCTGGGGCCACCCGGTGATGTGGCTCATCGCCGGGTTCTTCCTGTACCTGGCGATCGTCAAGAAGTTCGAGCCCCTGCTGCTCCTGCCCATCGCCTTCGGGATGCTCGTGGTGAACCTGCCGGGCACCGGGCTCATGGAGCCGGGCGAGGGGCTCCTGTGGCGGTTCTTCCACTACGGCATCGAGTGGGAGGTGATCCCGCCGCTCATCTTCCTGGGACTCGGCGCGCTCACCGACTTCGGGCCGCTCCTGAGCCAGCCGCGGCTCATCTTCCTGGGGGCCGGCGCCCAGGTGGGGGTGTACATCACCTTCTTCTGCGCCCACCTCATGGGGTTTGATCTCCGGGAGGCCGCCACCATCGGGATCATCGGGGGCGCCGACGGCCCGACCACGATCTACCTCGGCTCCAAGCTCGCGCCCCACATGCTCGGCACCGTGGCCGTGGCCGCGTATTCCTACATGGCCATGGTGCCGCTCATCCAGCCTCCCATCATGCGGCTCCTGACCTCGTCGGCGGAACGGAAGATCCGGATGAGCCGGGCCCGCAAGGTCCACCCGGCCGAGAAGGTGGTGTTTCCCGTGGCCGCGGCCCTCGTGGTGATCCTGCTCGTCCCGGCCTCGGCGCCGCTCATGGCCATGTTCATGCTCGGGAACCTGTTCCGGGAGTCCAAGGTGGTGGACCGCTTGACGGGGGCCAGCCAGAACGAGCTCATGAACATCGTCACGATCCTCCTGGGGATCAGCGTGGGGGCCACCATGCGGGCCGAAACGTTCCTGCAGCCCAAGGTCATCTTCGTGTTCTTCCTGGGACTGTTCGCCTTCATGGTGAGCACCGCTTCGGGGATCCTCCTGGCCAAGCTCATGAACCTCCTGAGCCGCGACAAGGTGAACCCCCTCCTGGGCGCGGCCGGGGTGAGCGCCGTGCCCATGGCGGCCCGGGTGGTCCACAAGGTGGCCTCGGAGGAGGATCGGCAGAACTACCTTCTGATGTACGCCATGGGTCCCAATGTGGCCGGGGTGCTCGGCACGCTGATCGCCGCCGGCGTGTTCCTGGCCCTGCTGGGGGGATGAGCCCGTGGCGTAGGGGATGTGCGGCCGCGCCGTCGGGCCCCACCGACGGCCGGCGGCCGTGGACCGTAGCCGAGGGAACGAATGTTGCTTCCCCGTTCCACCCCGGATGCCCGGGGTGCCAACCCAAGGAGAGTCGTGCCATGATCGAGGTCCGAGCCCCGATGGCGGGAAACGTGTGGAAGGTGGAGTGCGCGCCGGGCGACGCCGTGGCGGCCAACGACCCGGTGGTCATTTTGGAGGTCATGAAGATGGAGGCCGACGTGTTCGCGCCGGCCGCCGGGGTGGTGAAGGAGGTCCGGGTGAAACCCGGGGATGCCGTGGAGGAGGACCAGGTCCTCGTCGTGTTGGAACCCGCTTGAGGGAAAAGGAGGAGCCATGATTTTCGAACTCACGCCCGAACAGAAGATGGTGCAGGAGCAGGCCCGGCGGTTCGCCGAAAACGAGATCAAGCCGTACGTCGAAAAGGAAGAGGCCGAGCACGCGTTCCCCCTGGAGCGGGTGCGCAAGATGGCCGAGCTCGGGTTCTTCGGCTGCGGCATCGACGAGAAGTACGGCGGAAACGGCATGGGGCTCTTGGAGAGCGTGCTCCTGGCCGAGCAGATCGCCAAGGTGAGCCCCTCCTGGCGGCTTCCGTTCAACATGCAAAACCTCGGGCCGGCGTTGACGGTGCAGAAGTTCGGCACCGAGGAGCAGAAGGAGAAGTACATTCCCGGGTGGGTGAGCGGGGAGAAGATCGGGTTTTTCGCGATCACCGAGCCCAACAGCGGTTCGGACGTGGCCAGCATGAAGACCACGGCCACCGACAAGGGCGACCACTGGGAGCTCAACGGCACGAAGACCTGGATCTCCAACGCCCACGTGGGGGACGTGGGGCTCGTGTACGCCTACACCGACCGGTCCAAGAAGTATCAGGGCATGACCTGCTTCCTGGTGGATCTGAAGAACACCGAGGGCATCACCACCCGGGGCATCGAGACGAAGCTGGGGCTCCACTGCGCCCCCACCGGTGAGATCTATTTCGACGGGGCCAAGATCCCGAAGGATTCCGTGCTCGGCCAGGTGGGCGAGGGCTTCAAGATCTGCATGTGGCAGCTCAACAACACCCGCCTCGGGTGCGCGGCCGGGGCCCTCGGGTGCGCCGGCGGGCTTCTCGATCTCGCCATCCAGTACGCCAACGAACGAACCCAGTTCGGAAAGCCGATCGGCGAGTTCCAGATGATCCAGTCCACCATCGCGGAACTCGTGGCCGAGCACCACGCGGCCCAGCTCCTCGTCTATCGGGCGGCCTACCTCAAGGACAAGGGGCTCCCGAACCAGTTCGAGACCTCGATCGCGAAGTACTACTCGGCCGAGGCCGCGGTGCACGCGGCCAACGAGGTCATGAAGATCTACGGGTCCTGGGGGTACTCCACCGAGTATCCGGTGGAACGCTACTTCCGGGACGCCAAGTCGTACCAGGTGGTGGAAGGCACCTCCAACATCCAGAAACTCATCATTTCCGGGATCGCCCTGGGGAAGGCCCCCAACCGCTGATCCCCCGAGGGAGGAGGCGCGTTCGCGCGGAGCCCCAGCCGAGTGGCCGGCCGGGGCTCTTTTTTTGCCCCGGCCGGGTTCGGGGGTTGCATACCGACCAAGCGTTTGGTAAACAGGAGGCCGTTTCGACCCGGCGTTTGTGTGGCGGCCGCGCCCGTTCGGCCGGGAGGGGGGCGGGGCGCGGTGGAAAACGGCCGAGGTCGTGTAAAACTTCACCGGGCAAACACGGCGTTCGGCCCCCGGGGAGGCCGGAAGGCCGCGGCCCCTCCGCCGGGGCCGGCGGTCGAGGTCGCCCCGAGAGGGGGTTGCGCCTTCCCGTTTCCCCGCAGATAACGTGGAGCCCAACCAAGGAGCGGAACCCATGAACATCGCCGACACTCTGGACCGCAACAACATCTTCTTCCCCGAGCGGGAGGCGATCGTCTACGGCGATCGCTCCTGGACCTACGGCCAGTTCTGGGCCGACGCGAACCGCCTGGCCAACGCGCTCCAGGCGCTGGGGGTGAAGCAGGGGGACAAGGTGTGCCTGTTCCTCACCAACTGCCCCGAGTTCATCATCGCCTACTACGCCTGCCAGAAGGTGGGGGCGGTGGCGGTGTCGATCTCGAGCATGTGCAAGGCCGACGAGGTCGAGTACATGGTGAACGACTCCGAGGGGGTGGTGCTCATCACCGAAGAGGCCCTCATGGAGCACGTGCCGGCCCGGGACAGGATCCCGAACCTGCGCACGGTGGTTTCCATCGACGGGGATTCCGGCGACCGGAACTGGTCCGGCCTGCTGGAGGCGGCGTCCCCCGAGTTCCGCACGGTGTACACCGACCGCCACGACGGGGCGGCCATCATCTACACCTCGGGCACCACCGGTAAGCCCAAGGGCGTGGTGCTCACCCACGGCAACGTGGTCTCCAACACGAACGCCGCCAAATACATGTGCCAGATGCGCCCCGACGACCGGGCCATCTGCTTTCTGCCCATCTACCACTCCTTCGCCCAGAACTTCATTTTCAACTCCGTGGTCCAGGCCGGGTGCACCCTGGTGCTCCACAAGAAGTTCGATCTGGACCGGGTGCTGGAAAGTCTCCAGAGGGACCGGATCACCCGGTGGTACGCCGTGCCGGCGATCTACATCATGGTGCTCAACGACCCGCGGTCGGCCGACGCCCTGAAAACCCTCCGGTACTGCTTTTCCGCGGCCTCCTCCATGCCCGGCGAGGTGGCGCGGCAGTGGAAGGAGAAGTTCGGGCTCGTGATCCACGAGGGGTACGGGCTCACCGAGACCACCCCGTTCGCCACCTACAACCACGAGTTTCGCCACAAGGAAGGCTCGGTGGGCACGGCCATCATGGACGTGGAGGTGCGGATCGCCGACGGCGACGGCAACGAGGTGCCCCGGGGGGATCTGGGGGAGATCTGGATCAAGGGGCCCAACGTGATGAAGGAGTACTACCGCAAGCCCGAGGAGACGGCCGAGACCATCGTCAACGGGTGGCTGCGCTCGGGGGACATCGGGTACATGGACGACGAGGGGTACGTCTTCATCGTGGACCGGCTGAAGGACATGATCAACTCCGCCGGCCTCAAGATCTGGCCGCGGGAGGTGGAGGAGGTGATCTACACCCATCCCAACGTGCGCGAGTGCGCCGTGATCGGGGTGCCCCACGAGGTGTTCGGCGAGACCGTGAAGGCGGTGATCGCCCTCAAAGAGCCCGGCCGCACCACGGCCGAGGAGATCATCGAGCTCGTCAAGAAGCACCTGGCCGACTACAAGGCCCCGCGGATCGTGGAGTTCCTGGACGAGCTGCCCAAGAACCCCACCGGAAAGATCCTGAAGCGGGAACTCAAGGAGCGCGAGAAGAAGCTCCGGGGCGGCGCCTAAACGCGAGCCCCCGTGCGATCGAAGACCGGTGACCGACGACCGCTGACCGCCGTTTCGAGGGAGGAGGAGACCATGTTCACCAAGGCCTACATTCCGTTCCGCGGGTACTACTCGAGCCCCTTTTCGAAGTGGCAGGGGACCCTCTCGACCGAGCACTCGCTCGTGCTCGGGGCCCAGACCGCCAGCCGGTGGCTCGGCCAGAAGGGGTGGGACCCGAAGCAGTTCGACTACCTCTATCTCGGGTACACGATCCACCAGAAGCAGGCCTTCTACGGCGCGCCCTGGGTGGCCGGCATGATCGGGGCCGAGGAGACCCCGGGCTGCAACGTGAGCCAGGCCTGCTCCACCTCCACGACCTGCCTCTACTACGCGGCCACGGGGCTCGAGTCGGGGGCCATGGGCCACGTGCTCGCCCTCATGACCGACCGGTGCTCCAACGGGCCCCACATCCTGTGGCCGAACCCCCTGGGCCCCGGCGGCCAGATGATCGCCGAGGACTGGGTCATGGAGAACTTCAACCGCGACCCCTTCGCCAAGAACGCCATGATCCAGACGGCCGAGAACGTGGCCAAGGCCATCGGGGTCACCAAGGAGGAGTGCGACGAGGTCACCGCGCTGCGGTACGAGCAGTACACCCAGGCCCTGGCCGACGACCGGGCGTTCCAGAAGCGCTACATGTTCCCGGTGGAGGTCCGGGTCAGCAAGAAGAAGACCCTGACCCTGGAGGCCGACGAGGGCATCATCCCCACGAGCCGCGAGGCCCTGGCCAAGCTGCCCCCGGTGCTGGAGGGCGGGGTCCACTCCTTCGGGGCCCAGACCCACCCGGCCGACGGGAACTGCGCCATCGTCGTGACCACCCGCGACCGGGCCCGGGAGCTCTCGGCCGACCCCGGGGTGGAGATCCAGATCGTCTCCTACGGGTTCGCCCGGGTGAAGAAGGGGTTCATGCCCATGGCCCCGGTGCCGGCGGCCCGCATGGCCCTGGAGAAGGCCGGGATCACCATCGACCAGGTGGGGGCGATCAAGACCCACAACCCGTTTGTGGTGAACGACATCTACTTCGCCCGGGAGTTCGGGATCGATCCCGCCAAGGCCAACAACTACGGAAGCCCCCTGATTTTCGGCCATCCCCAGGGCCCCACGGCCGGCCGGTGTGTGATCGAGATGATCGAGGAGCTGGTGGAGAAGGGCGGGGGCTACGGGCTCTTCACCGGGTGCGCGGCCGGCGACACCGGCGCCGCCCTGGTGGTCAAGGTGGATGCCAAATCCTAATCGGTGCCCGAAGGGGCCCTAACGCCTGAAGGAGCTGCCATGAAAGAGGTCCTGTCCGGAAACGAAGCGATCGCCCGGGGCGCCTGGGAGGCCGGGGTGCGCTACGCCGCGGCCTATCCCGGAACCCCTTCGACCGAGATCCTGGAAACCATCGGAAGCCGCTACAAGCCCGACATCTACAGCCAGTGGTCCCCCAACGAGAAGGTGGCCCTGGAGACCGCGGTGGGGGCCTCCATGGCCGGGGTGCGGGCCCTGGCGGCCATGAAGCACGTGGGCGTGAACGTGGCGGCCGACCCCCTGTTCACCGCCTCCTACACCGGGGTGCGGGGCGGGCTCGTGCTGGTGACGGCCGACGACCCGAACCTCCACTCCAGCCAGAACGAGCAGGACAACCGAAACTACGCAAGGTTCGCGAAGATCCCGCTCGTCGAGCCCTCGGACTCCCACGAGGCCAAGGAGTTCCTCAAGATCGCCTTCGAGATCTCGGAGGAGTTCGACACCCCGGTGCTCTTCCGGACCACCACCCGGATCTCCCACTCCAAGTCCATCGTGGAACTGGGCGACCGGGCCGAGAAGCCCGCTCCGGACCACCTGGAGCGCGACGTCAAGAAGTTCGTGATGCTCCCGGCCTACGCCCGGCCCAAGCACCCCCGGATCGAGGAGCGGCTCCGGAAGCTCCGGGCCTACGGCGCCACGAGCCCGCTCAACCGGATCGAGTGGGGCGACACCTCGATCGGGATCATCGCCTCCGGGATCGCCTACCAGTACGCCAAGGAGGCGATGCCGAACGCGAGCTTCCTCAAGCTGGGGCTCACCTACCCGATTCCCGACGACCTCGTGCGGGAGTTCGCTTCCAAGGTGGACCAGGTGGTCGTGGTGGAGGAGCTCGACCCGTTCCTCGAGGAGCAGGTGCGGCTCCTGGGGATCGAGGTGGCCCACGGCAAGGACTGGTTCCCCATCGTGGGGGAGCTCACCCCCGATTTCGTGGCCGAGAAGCTCACGGGCCGGGCCGCCGAGCGCCAGCCCGCGGCCCAGGGGCTCCCGGTGCGGCCGCCCGTGCTTTGCCCGGGCTGCTCCCACCGGGGGGTGTTCACGGTGCTTCGGAAGCTCAAGGTCTACGTGTCCGGGGACATCGGGTGCTACACCCTGGGGGCGCTTCCGCCCTTCGAGGCGCTCCACGCCTGCCTGTGCATGGGCGGGTCCATCACCATGGCCCACGGCATCTCGAAGGCCATGGGCGAGGTGACGGACCGCAAGGACCGCACGGTGGCCGTGATCGGGGACTCCACCTTCTTCCACTCCGGCGTCACCGGGCTCATGGACATGATCTGGAACGGCGGCCACTCGGTGGTGCTCATCCAGGACAACCGGATCACGGCCATGACCGGGGGCCAGGTCACCCCGGGCATCGGGAAGACCCTGATGGGCAACGACGCCCCGGCCATCGACATGGAAAAGCTCGTGCTGGCCCTGGGGGTGAAGCCCGAGAACGTGCGGGTGGTGAGCGCGTACAACCTGAAGGAGGTCGAGACGGTGCTCAAGGAGGAGCTCGAGAAGCCCGAGCCCTCCGTGGTGATCACCCGGGATCCGTGCGTGCTCCAGTACCGGGTCCAGAACACGCCCATGGAGGTGGACCCCGAGGCCTGCACCGCCTGCGGCGTGTGCCTCAAGACGAGCTGCATCGCGCTTGGCATGGTGGGCGAGGGCGACGCCAAGCACGCCCAGATCGACCCCAACTTCTGCACGGGGTGCACCGTGTGCGCCCAGGTTTGCAAGTTCGACGCCATCCGGCCCCAGGCGTAAGGGCCGCCACTCTGACCGGAGGATCCAGATGAAGACGGTGAACCTGTTGCTGAGCGGGGTCGGGGGCCAGGGCGTGATCCTGGCGAGCGCGATCCTTTCCAAGGCGGCCCTGCTCCAGGGATTGGACATCAAGCAGAGCGAGGTCCACGGCATGAGCCAGCGGGGCGGGAGCGTGGTGAGCCACGTGCGCATCGGCCAGAAGGTGCATTCGCCCCTGGTGGCCGAGGGCGGCTGCGACATCCTCCTGGGGTTCGAGCCCCTGGAGGCCCTGCGGTTCGCCCACTGGGTGCGCCGCGACGGGGTGATCGTGTACACCCCCAACCGGGTGAACCCCTCCACCGTGTCGGCGGGGCTCGCGGAATACCCCGACGACGTGGAGGAGCGGCTCAAGGCCTACCCCGTGAAGCTCGTGCGGGTCGAGAGCGCGGCGCTCGCCGAGAAGGCCGGGAACCGCAAGGCCGCCAACGTGGTCCTGGTGGGGGCGGCCTCCCGGTTCCTGGAGTTCCCCGTAGAGGTGTGGCACAAGGCGGTGGAGGAAAGCGTGCCGCCCAAGGTGCGCGAGGTGAACCTGGAGGCGTTTCGCCTGGGGCGCGAGGCCGGAGCCTGAGCGCGGACGCGCGAGGGGAGGGGTGCGGGCGGCCGCGCCCCTCTTTTGCGGCGCCCGCACGCGGTAGATCGGCGTTTGGTTGTGGTCCGGCTGAACTGCGTTTTGTTCAAACGAACGCCATTTTCCTTCTTGATTGGCAATCGAACGCATGGTAGGTTATCAACCGCGTTTGATTGGAGGGCCCCGCGAGGGGCAGGGAAGCGGCGGTTTACCCCCACCCCAGGAAAGGAGAGGAAGCATGCGACACTGGAAGCACCTGACGGCGTTGGTCGTTGCGGTCGGCGTGGCCCTGAGCCTCGGGGTCGGCATGGCGGCCAAGAAGAAGAACCCGCTGGAGGCCTGGAAGCCCAAGTTCGACCCCTCGGGCGCCAAGTACGTGATGAAGGTGTCCAACATCTCCCACCCGGTCATCGAGGGGATCGCGGTGGGGTACCGGATCCGCGACGAGCTGTGGAAGCGCACCAACGGCCAGATCTACTTCGACTACTATCCGCTGGCCCAGCTCGGCGGTGAGGTGGAGGTCCTGAACCAGCTCGTCATGGGCGCGGTGCAGGGGATGCTGTGCTCCTCGGTGGCCGTGACGAACATCGCGCCGCGCATGGGGCTGGTGAACCTGCCGTTCCTGATCAACTCCTTCGACAAGCTCGACAAGTTCATCGAGAACAAGGAGTTGTTCGATCACTTCCTCGCCGGCGCCGAGGACAAGGGCGTGATGGGGGTGGACATCACGGGCTACGGGAACTACGGCTGGGCCACCACCAAGCCCGTGCGCACCTACGAGGACGCCAAGCCCCTGAAGTTCCGGATCGCCGAGGCGGCGGTGAACCAGAGCCTCTACAAGGCCTGGGGCCTCAACGCCGTGGTGATGCCCTGGCCCGACGTGCACATCGCGCTCAAGCAGGGCGTGATCGACGCCCTGGACCACACCCCCATGGTGTGCAACATCACCAAGAAGTTTGAGGTGGCCAAGTACTTCACCCAGATCAACTACGCCCAGGGGCTCTTCATCCACCTGATCAACAAGGCCTGGTTCCAGAGCCTGCCCAAGGATCTCCAGAAGACCCTCCTCGACGTGATCCACGAGGAGTGCGCCAAGACCCGCGTGCTCACCCGGCAGCAGGAGGAGCGGGAGATCGAGAAGGCCAAGGCCAACGGGATCCAGTTCTTCACCCTGCCCGAGGCCGACATGAAGATGCTCCGCCAGAAGGGCGACGCGGTCCACCAGGAGTGGGCGGACCGGATCGGGCCCGATTACCTGAAGAAGGTCCAGGACTTCATGGGCTACAAGCTGTAGGGTTGGTTGCGGGCCGGGGGCGGCCGGGCGTTTCGGCTCGGGCCCCCGGCCCGTTTTTGTTCCCGCGGGAGGAGCCTCCATGGTTCGGAAGGTGCTGTACGGGATCGACCGGGTCCTGACGTTTTTCGAGGAGTGGACCCTGTTTCTTACGGTGATGGCCGCCCTTGTGGCCCTGTTTGTGAGCGTGGTCACGCGCTACACCATCACCTACACCATGACCTGGCCCGAGGAGCTGGTGCGGGAGGTCATCATGTACACCACGTTCATCGGGTCGGCCGCGGCCGTGAAGAACCGGGCCCTGATCCGGATCGACGCGGTCCCGAACCTCTTCCCCTGGATCCGCAAACCCCTCGACTTCCTCAACCACGCGGCGGTCGCGGTGTTCGGGGTGTTCATGACCTACTACGGCTGGAAGCTCGTGAAGCTCCAGTACGTGACCAAGCAGAGCACGATCATCCTGAAGATCCCCCAGTACCTGCTCTACCTCATGCTCCCGGCCATGGGGATCCTGATGCTCCTGCGGCTCGTCCACGTGCTCTACGAGGACATCACCGGCCGGCCCGTGGCGGGTGACGGCTCCGAACCCGAAGCGGCGGCCGAGTAGGGCGCGGGGAGAGACGGTCATGGACAACACCATCTACTACGTGCTGCTTCTCCTCCTCGGGGCCCTGGCCTCCACGATCCCGGTGTACATGTGCCTGTTTTTCACCGGGGTGGTGGGCATGGCGTTTTTCGCCATGACGGCCATGCCCTTCGACACCCAGTCGATGCTCCTGGCCCAGGCGTTCTACCGGAGCATGGACAAATTCGCCCTGGTCGTGGTGCTTTTCTTCATCCTGTGCGGGAACATCATGACCTCGGGCTCCATCGTGGACAAGCTGATCAAGACGGCCAAAGCCGTGGTGGGCTTTTTCCCCGGCGGGCTCGGCATGGCCGGTGTCGTGGCCTGCGGCATGTTCGGGGCGATCTCGGGGTCCACCGTGGCCACCGTGGTGGCCATCGGCGGGTTCATGATCCCGGCGCTCATCGCCGAGGGGTACGACGAGAAGTACACCGTGGGCGTGATGACCGCCTCCCCCATCCTCGGGATCATCATCCCGCCCTCGATCTCGATGATCCTCTACTCCATGATCACCAACGACTCCCTGGCGGCGCTCTTCATGACGGGGTTCGTGCCGGGGTTCCTGATCACCCTCGCGTTTTGCGTGTACACCTACGTCGTGTGCAAGCGCGGCGGGTTCCAGATGCAAAAGCCCCCGCCGCTGAGGGAGTTTCTGGCCGTCCTCAAGGAGAGTTTCTGGGCCCTGATGCTCCCGGTGATCATTTTCGGGGGGATCTTCTCGGGCATGTTCACGGCCAACGAGGCGGCGGTGGTGGCCTGCGTGTACGCCTTCATCGTGGAGATCTTCATCCACAAGGACATGGGGTTCGCCGAGGTGAAGAAGGTCGTGGTGTCCTCGGCCGTGACCTCGGCGACCCTGCTCGTGATCGTGGCCGGGGCCACCGTGTTCGGGAAATATCTCACCGTGGAGCGCCTGCCCCAGATCATCACCGAGGCCGTCACGGCGAACATCACGAACAAGTGGCTGTTCCTCGCGGTCGTGAACGTGTTCCTGCTGATCGTCGGCATGTTCATGGACATCATCTCGGCCACGCTGATCCTGACCCCGATTTTCCTGCCCATGCTCTACCAGTTCGGGATCAACAGCCTCCACTTCGGGCTCCTGATGACCGTGAACCTGGGCATCGGGTACATCACCCCGCCCATGGGGGTGAGCCTCTACATCACCGGGGCGGTGGCCAAGAAGGATCTGATCTACGTGACCCGGGCCGTGATGCCCTTTATCCTGCTCCAGCTCATCGTGCTCGCGATCCTCACGTACATCCCGGATCTGGTGCTCTTCCTGCCCAAGATCTTCTACCCGCAGAGCTTCTAGGAGGGTGACGCCATGGCGATCCCGACGCTCGTGTGCACCGACGGGTCGGAGCCCAGCGCCCGGACCCTCGACTACGTGATCCGGCTCGGAAAGCGGATCCCCCTGAAGCTCACCCTGGCCCACGCGGTGGACCTGAAAAAGCTCGAGTACCGCATGATCGCGGACATGTACCTCGACCTCATCCGGGAGAACGCGAAGAAGGTCGGGGCCGAGATCCTGGAGCGGGAGGCGGCGCGGGTGCGCGAGGCGGGCCTCGAGGTGGAGACCCGGCTTCTCGACGGCGCCCCCGGGCAGGCCATCTGCGACGCGGCCGGGGAGCTGGGCGCCGCCCTGATCGTGATGGGCCGACGCGGCCAGGCGGACCTGGGGGACCTCCTGTTCGGGTCCACCTCGAGCCACGTGGTCCACCACACCGACCGGCCGACGCTCGTGGTGAAGCGCACCGGCCGGTTCCCCAAGGGGCCGGAGGAGGAGCGGCCGATCCGGTGCCTCGTGGGGCTCGACGGGTCGGACGCCTCGGAGCGGTGCATCGACGCCCTGGTGGCCATCCAGGAGGCCGCGCCCGGGATCCACGTGACCCTGATCCACGTGGTGAACCCCAAGGTCCACGGGCTCGATCATCTGCCGGGGAAGGCGAAGTACGAGGCCCTCACGAAGCTCTTTGCCCAGGGGGAGGAGCTCCTGGAGCGGGAAGCCGAGCGGCTGCGGAAGCTCGGGTTCCGGGTGGGCACCCGGGTCGAGGAGGGGGCCGTGGGCCGCACCCTGTGCCGCATCTACGAGGAGGACGAGCACGAGATCGTGCTCGTGGGCCGCCGGGGCCTCAAGGAGGCGGCCGAGATGCTCGTGGGCTCGGTCTCCCACTTCGTCATGCACCACTGCCCGGGCCACGTGCTGATCGTGCCCTAGGCCGCGGGTCCCGGAAACGGCGGAAACGGGGCGGCCCGGCGGGGCCGCCCCGTTCGTGTATCCCGCGGCGGAGCGGTCTGTCAGCCGTAGAGCAGGGAGGGCAGGAAGGTGATGATCTGGGGGAAGGCGATCAACGACAGGGTGCCCAGCACCAGGGCCACCAGGAACGGCATGACGCCCCGGAAGATGGTCTGCAGGGGGATGTCCCGGGCCACCCCGTTGACCACGTAGACGTTGATGCCCACCGGGGGCGTGATGACCCCCATCTGGCCCACGAGCACGATGATCACCCCGAACCAGATGAGGTCGTACCCGAGATCGGTCACGATCGGGGCGAAGATCGGGATCGTCAGCATCACCAGGGCCATGGCGTCGATGAAGCACCCGGCCACGAGGTAGATGCCGACGATCGCCGCCATGATGAGCCAGCCCGGGAGCGGAAGGGCCCCGACCCAGGAGGCCAGCTCGAACGGCAGCCGGGTCACGGCCAGGAAATGGCCGAAGATGGTGGCCCCCGCGATGAGCAGGAGAACCATGCACGAGGTCCGCACCGTTTCGTGAAGGGATTTCACGATCCCCGCGAAGGAAATCTGGCGGCGGACGAGGGCGAGAAGGAGGATCAGGAACGCGCCCACCGCGCCCGCTTCGGTGGGGGTGAAGACCCCGAGAAACAGCCCGCCCATCACGAGCGCGAACACAAGGAGCGTCTCCCAGAGTTCCAGGAGCGAGAGAAGCCGCTCCCTCCAAGGGAGTCTTTCGCCCGGGGGGGCGTGGCCGGGGTGGCGCTTGCAGTACACCCAGATGGCCCCGAGGAACCAGATCGTCATGTAGAGGGCGGGCACCACCCCGGCCACGAACAGGGCCCCGATGGACTGCTCGGTCAGGATCCCGTAAACGATCAGGAGCACCGAGGGGGGCATGAGCATCCCGAGCCCTCCCCCGGCCGCCACGCTCCCCGAGGCGAGGGCGGGGTCGTACCCGTACCGGCGCATCTCGGGCAGACCCACCACGGCCATGGTGGCCGCGGTGGCCGGGCTCGAGCCGCACACCGTGCCAAAGGCGGTACAGGCGGCCACGGTGGCCGACGCCAGCCCCCCGGGGGTCGCCCCCAGCACCTTGTACGCGCAGTCGTAGAGCCGTCGGCTGATCCCGGCGTTGAACGCGATCTGTCCCATGAGCACGAAAAGCGGGATCACCGTGAGCCCCTCGGACGTGAACACCCCCCAGATGTCCCGGGCCGTGAGGTTCAGGGCGGCCGCAGGGTTCACGATGTAGGCGAACCCGGCCACGCCGACGAGGGTCATCACGTACGCCACCGGCATCCCGGTGAAAAAGAGGGCCACCAACAGGCCGATGCCGGCGATCCCCGCACCGGTCGGGCTCACGGTTGCCCCTCCGCCCCGCCTCGCCGCATCCTGCCCAGAGCGTCCCCCGCGTCGAGCGCGTACACCAGGGCAAACAGGTAGAACGCGACGGCGACCAGGTAGATAACCGGGTAGGTGGGGATGCGCAGGGTCATCGACACCTCGCCGGCCCGTCGCATCGTTCCCGCGTACTCCCACATCTCGTGCCCGACCACGGCGAACAGGGCGGTGCCCACCGCCGCGGTTGCCAGGTCCAGGGCGGCCCGCTTCCGGCCGGCGAGCCGCATCACGAGCAGTTCCACCCCCACGTGGGCCCGCTTCTGGTGGGCAAAGGGCATGGAGAAGGCCAGCGTCAGCGCGGCCAGCATTCCCGTGACCTCGACCGCGCCCAGGATCGGCCGGCCCGCGGCCCGGCCGATCACGTCGGCGCACGTGAGGAGCATCATCCCGGCGAGGCAGGCGCCGCTCAGGGCGTTGGCCGCCGCCGTGATCCGATCGACGAAGGCGAGGCGCATGGCGTGGCGGTTTCCTCCGGACGGCAAGGGCAGGTCCGCGGGGGCGGCGGCCCCCGGCCGTGCGGCTACCGGTATCGGGCCAGGACCCCGCGGATGATCTCCACGGCCTTCCGGCCCGGCAGGCCCCGGGCTTCCTTCTCTTTCACGTACTCCTCGATCACGGGTTCCACCGCCTTCTTCCACCGGGCCGCCTCCTCGGGGGCGAGCTCCACGAGGTGGCCTCCCTGGTTCTCGAGGTAGTTCGTGCGGCCCACCTCGTCGATCTCGTCCCAGGCGGCCGCCGTCTTGGGAATCCACTCCTGGCTCACCTCGTCGATCACCTTCTTGGCGCGGTCGGAAAGGGAGTTCCACTTCTGCTTGTTCATCACGACGAAAAACCCCGAGGTGTAGGCCATGGAGTGGTTGAGGGTGGTGTATTTCACCACCTCCCCGAGCCGCCAGCCCTTGAGCGCCTCCAGGGGGAACAGGGCCCCGTCCACCACGCCCTTGGACAGGGCCTGGTACGCCTCGGGCATGGGCATGGCCACCGGGGTGCCGCCGAGGGCCTTCACGATCTTGGCGGCGAACCCGGTGGCGCGGAACTTCAAGCCCTTCATGTCCTCCATGGTGCGGACCGGTTTCGATTTCGTGTGCACCAGGCCCGGGCCGTGGGCATGGAGGTAGAGCACCTTCACGTCGTCGAGTTCCTTGGGCTTCAGTTGTCGGTACACCGCGTTGATCGCCTCGGTGGCGGCCTTGGCGTTGGGGTACCCGAAGGGCAGGTCCACCGCCTCCATCACCGGAAACCGGCCGGGGGTATACCCGAAGAGCGACAGGGCCACGTCGGAGATCCCGCTCACCACGCCGTCGTAGGCCTGTTTGCCCTTCGTCAAGGTTTGGCCGGGGAAGTACTGGAACCGGACCTCCCCGTCGGTGCGCTTCTCGATCTCCCGGCACCAGGCCTCGGCAAGCTTGCTGTGCACGTGGCTTGGGGGAAACAGATTGCTGTAGGTCAGCGTCACGGCCGACCAGGCGGCCGTCGGAAGCCAGAGGGCCAGGGCCAAGGGGAGCCAGACGGTGCGGGCGCGTGATTTCATGGGATTCCTCCTCATCTGGGCCCGGCGCGGTGCGCCGGGGCTGGGGGCGCCGCCCCTCCCGCTGGGGCACAAAAACAAACGTGGTTCGAGTATGCCCGCCGCCTTTAGAGGCGTCAAGGGGGAGGCGGGGCACGGGCCGCTTTCGAAGCCAGGACGGCAAAATGTTCTGTCCAGTGAACCGGCCGGGGTCCCGGGTTGGGGCGGGGCGGCCCGGAGGCAGGCCGCCGGGAGTCGAGGCCGCTGAACCGGCATTTGACACGGTCCCCCCGGGCGCCTAATCTGAAATCTCCTTTCGCTCAAAGAAATCGCGCGGGGCCCGGCCCCCAGCGCATGCCGGAGGTGACCCATGGCGAGCCCCCAGTCGGAACCCCAGGTGATCTACACGGACTGCACCCTGTGCTACCACAGTTGCGGCTGCCAGGTGAC
>CAZUYO010000032.1:0-16178 GCA_964624725.1 uncultured Thermodesulfobacteriota bacterium | reverse complement strand
TGGCCCTCGGTCACGCTCTCGGAGGTGAACAGAAAATCGGTCATGCCCATGGTAGTACTCCTTTCGGTTGGATCGGTCTTCGGTCGGCAATCCCCGGTCCGGGAAAACCAACAACGCCGAACCGGGGGAATCATCTCGTCGACGGGCTGCCCCGCCGCCCGTCGGAGTTGTGGTCCGCCTTCTGTCCTCTGCCCTCTGACTCCTGACCCCTACGCCTCGCCGGCCCACCCCAGGGGGTCCACCAGCCAGGGATAATGGTCCTGCATGTACTCCTCCACGAACGCGTGCACCTCGGTGGCCGTGCGCCGCTCCAGCGCCCGGGCCGCGAGATCCCGCGCCTCGGCCAGGGTGGTGTGGTGGACGATCCGCTTGACCCTCGGGATCGAAAGGGCGTGCATGGAAAGCTCGGTCACCCCCAGGCCCAGAAGCACCAGGGTGTAGAGCTCCTCCCCCGCCATCTCGCCGCACACCGCCACCGGGATCTTCTCCCGGGCCCCGGCCTCGCAGGTGGCCCGGATCATCCGGAGCACGGCCGGGTGGAGCGGCTCGTAGAGGTACGCCACGTGCTCGTTCACCCGGTCGATGGCCAGGGCGTACTGGATGAGATCGTTCGTGCCGATGGAGAGGAAATCCACGTGGGGGGCCAGAAGGTCCGCCGTGACCGCGGCCGACGGCACCTCGACCATCGCCCCCACGGGCACGTTCCGATCGTAGGCCTGTCCCCCGGCCTCCAGTTCGGCCTTGGCCTCCTCGAGCACCCCGAGGACCTCCAGGAGCTCCCCCACCCCCGAGATCATGGGGAACATGATCCGCACCGCCCCGTGGGCCGAGGCCCGCAGGATCGCCCGGAGCTGGGTGCGGAACAGATCCCGCTCCTTGAGGCACAGGCGGATGGACCGGAGCCCCAGGGCCGGGTTGCCCTCGTCCTCGATGGGCACGGCCTGAACCGTTTTGTCGCCCCCCAGGTCCAGGGTCCGGATCGTCACCGAAAACGGCTTCACGGCCTCCACGACCCTGCGGTACGTCTCGTACTGCTCCTCCTCCGACGGCGGGTCCTCCCGGTTCATGTACAGGAACTCGGTGCGGTAGAGCCCGATGCCCTCGGCCCCGTACCGCCGGAGCGTCCGGATCTCGTCCAGAAGCTCGATGTTCGCCCCCACCCGCACCTTGTGGCCGTCGCGGGTGACCGCCGGCAAGACCGCCAGGGCCTCGAGCTCCTGGCGAAACGCCTCGTAGCGGGCCTTCTTGCGGCGAAACGCCTCGAGCTCCTCGGGGGTGGGGTTCAGGACCACCTCGCCGGCCAGCCCGTCCACCACGATGGTGTCGCCGCCGTTGGCCGCGTCGGTGACGGTCTCAAGACCCACCACGGCCGGGATGCCGAGGCTCCGGGCCAGGATCGCGGTGTGGGAGGTCCGGCCCCCGAGATCGGTGACGAACCCCTTGATCCGCGACACGTCCATCTGGGCCGTGTCCATGGGCGAGAGGTCGTGGGCCACCACCACCACGTCGCCGCGGATGTCGGAGATGTTCTCGTGGCGCCGGCCGGTGAGGATGCGCAGGATCCGGTCGCCCAGGTGTTCGAGGTCGGTCTTCCGGTCGCGGAAGTACTCGTCGTCCATGGCGTCGAACGACGCCTTCACCTGCTCGAGCACCTGCCACAGGGCCCAGTCGGCGCTCTCCAGGTGCTCCCGGATCCGGCGCTCGGTCTCGCCCGAGATCATCCGGTCCTGGAGCATGAGAAGGTGCACGTCCACCAGGTAGGAGTGCTCCCCGAGGGTGCCCTCCTTGTAGTGGGCCTTGATCTCCTCGAGCTGGCGGCGGGTCTCCTCGATCGCCCGGCGGAACCGCTCGACCTCGGCCTCCACCTCCGAGGGCTCGATGATCTTCTCGGGCGGGTGGACCTTGCGCCGGTCCACCAGGTACGCCTTCCCGATCACGATGCCGGGACTCACGGGGATGCCCCGCAGGCTCGCCCTCTGCCGGAGAACCTTCACGCCCTCTCCTTCTCTTCCCAGAACCCGTTGCGGATGAGTTCGCCCAACTCCTCGAGCGCCCGCACGGCGTCGTCGCCCTGGGCCCGGACCGTGATACGGCTCCCCTTGGCCGCCGCGAGCATCAGAAGCCCCATGATGCTCTTGCCGTTCACCACGGTGCCGTCCTTCTCCACCTCGATGTGGGACCGGAACTTCTGGGCCGTTTGCACCAGGGCCGCCGCGGCCCGGGCATGGAGCCCCAGGGTGTTCACGATCTCGAAGGTGCGTTCCACCACGTCGGCCGCGCTCACCACCACACCCCCAGGGCCATACACGCGCTACCCCACGCCACCACGAGCCACTCCACCCGAAGCCCCCGCCGAACCGCCTGGGACGCGACCACCGCCACCACCGCCCCGGCAGCCCCCCAGGCCCACGCCTCGACGCCCGCGGCGCCGCCGAGCCCCCGCCCCAGGGCCAGCACGACCGCCCCGCCGATGCACGCCGCGGCCATGTCCTTGAGCACCAGCGACCCGGGCAGGAACCCGGCCCGGGCGAGATCCTGGGCCACCGCCGGCCCCCTCCGGTACCCCCGCAGGAGCCACACGGCCCGAAACGCAAGACCCACCGCTCCGAACGCCGCCACGAACACGAGCGGGCTCCACCCCACCCCGGCCCAGGCCAGGGCGGCGGCCGCCGCCAGGAGCGCGGGCTTCAGGCCCGCCCAGAAAAAGCTGTCGCCCAGGGCCCCGCAGGGGCCCATGACGGCGTTCTTGAACCGGCGGATGTCGTCGGCCGGCGCCCCTTCCTCCTCGAGCCGCACCACCGCGCCCACCACGGCGGCGGCCAGGAACGGATGGGTGTTGAAGAACTCCAGGTGGCGGGCCAACGCCTCCCGGTACCCCTCGCCCCGCCCGTGGATCCGCCGGAGCGCCGGCTCCACCGCCCAGGCGAACCCCACCGACTGGAGCGAACCGAAGCTCCACGCGGCCTGGAGGGCCAGGGTGCGAAGCCCGCACCGGAAGAGATCGGTCCGGGTCACCGCGGCCACAGCCCGGCCCTCTGTCCCCCGGCCCCGGCGGCCGCCCCCACCAGGAACCATCCGGTCCCCCGGCCGGCCGGCAACCGACCGAGGCACGCCGCCGCCCCCAGCACGGGAAGCGTAAGCCCCACGAGCTCGAGCCCCCGGTGGGCCGGAACCGGCACCCGGCCGGCGCCCCAGGCGGCCGCCGCACCGAGCCCCACGGCCGCCAGGGCTCCCGCGGCGCCGAACCGCAGGGCCCCGAGCGCCACGAGCCGACCGAGGTGGGCCGGCTGGCCCGCGGCCAGTCGCTCCCGGGCCCGCTCGGCCAACCCGTCGTTCCAGCGCCGCACGCCCTGGTCCACCCGCCCCGCCAGAAGCCCCGCCGCGAGCCCGAGGAGCACCCCGTAGCCTCCGGCCGCCCAGGGTCCCGCCCCCTCGGGGAACGCGCACGCCCCCGCTGCCGCCGCGATCCCGGCGGCCGCCTCGTCGGGAGGCACGGCCGCGCCCACGGGCAGGTCGTACAACCAGAACATCTCCAGCAGCGCGCCCGCCCAGAGCCCCGTCTCGGGCCGGCCGAGGATCCACCCCACGGCCGCCCCCACGACCAGGGGCCGCCCCAGGCCCGCCTGCAGGATCGCGGTGCGGTCCAGGGCGGCCAGGGCCGCCAGGCCCCCGATCCAGAGCCACTCCCGGCTCATCCGGGCCTCCCCCCCGCCCCCAGCACCGTCTCGGGCGGGGGCGCCGGGTCCGAAGGCACCGCCCGCACGTCGAGCTCCACCCCCGCGGCCACGAGCCCCCGGAGCTCCTCCAGGTCCTCGTCGGTCAGGTACACCGTCCGGCTCACGGGCCGGCCTCCTTCCCGGGGGTGCACGTTCCCCAGGTTCAGCCGGTCGAACCGAAGGCCCGCCCGAAACGCCGCCCACGCCGCCTCCACGTCGGGGAACAGCACGAGGATCCGCCGCGCCGGGTCCCGGGTCACGGCCCGCCCCGCCTCTTCGGGACGGACCACCTCCACCCGCAGCCGGGGCGTGCTCAGGGCCTCGAACAGGCTCCGGCGGAACGGGTCGCGGCTCTCGGCTTCCCCCACCACCACGATGAGGTCGGCGCGCACGTGGGGCACCCAGGTTTCCAGGACCTGGCCGTGCACGAGGCGGTTGTCCACCCGGGCGAGCACCACGCTCATCGTCCCCCCTCGGCCGGCTTCGCCTCCCAGAGCTCGCTGGCGAGCACGAAGCTCCGGGCCCCGTACTGCCGCAGCATCTCCGCCAGCGCCGCGACCCCCGTGTCCCGGCGGGCCGTATGGGCCTTCAGGAGCACCGGCAGGTTCACCCCGGCCAGCACCTCCACCCGGCCCGGCTCCAGGAACGGCAGGCTCAGGTTCATCGGGGTGCCGCCGAACATGTCGGTCAAGACGAGCACCCCCTCGCCCTGGTCCGCCTTCCGGATGGTCTTCTCCAACCGCCGCCGGGCCTCCTCGACCGGGTCCCGGTAACTCAAGGCCACGGCCCACACGGCGGGCATGGGCCCCGCGATCCCCTCGGCGGCCCGCACGAGCGCCTGGGCCAGATCCTGGTGCGCCACGACCACGATCCCGATCACGCCTGCCCCTTGCCGCAAGCCGTCCGGCGGTGCTCCGTCATCGGTCCACATCCCGGTGAAACACCCGGGCCTCCCGGCCCTGCGCCCCCAGGCGGCGGGCCATCTCCTCGACCAGGGTGACCGACCGGTGCTTTCCGCCGGTACACCCCACCGCCACCGTGAGGGAGGTCTTCCCCTCCTGCTCGTAGAGCGGGATCAGATACCCGACGAGATCCAGAAACCGGGCCAGGAACTCCCGGGCCGGCTCGGACTCCAGCACGTAGGCCTGCACCTCGGCCTCCCGGCCGGTGCGGCCCTTCAGTTCGGGCACGAAGTACGGGTTCGGCAGGAACCGCACGTCCACCAGGAGATCGGCCTCGTGGGGGATGCCGTACCGGTAGCCGAAGCTCACCAGGTTGACCCGGAGCGTCCGATCCTCGGCGCCGGCCCGGAAGTAACTCCAGATCGCCTTCTTGAGGTCGTGGACGGTCATCCCGGAGGTGTCGATCACCCGGTCCGCGGCGCCCTTGATCTCCTCGAACAGGGCCCGTTCCCGCCGGATGCCGTCGAGAAGCGCCCCCTCCCCGGCCAGCGGGTGCCGGCGCCGGGTCTCGCTGAACCGCCGCACGAGCGCGTCGTCGGTGGCCTCGAGGTAGAGCACCTCGGTGCGGATCCCCAGCCGCTCGGCCTCCTGGAACGCCTGGCGGTAGTCCTCCAGGAAATGGGGTTCCCGGAGATCCATCCCCACGGCCACCTTCTGGATCTCGCCCCCCGCGAGCACGCTCAACTCGAGGAACCGCACCAGGAGCCGGGCCGGCAGGTTGTCCACGCAGAAAAACCCCAGGTCCTCGAGGGCCCGGAGCGCCGAGGACTTCCCCGACCCCGAAAGGCCGGTCACCACCACGAGCCGCACCCGCTTCACGGCTCCCCCCGCAGGGCCGAGCCCAGGCGCTCGGCCAGCCGGATGGCCGAGTTGTGGCCGATCTGCTTCAAGAGGTGGTTCCGGGCCGCCACCTCCACCACCGAGGCGATGCTCCGGCCCGGGGCCACCGGGATCCGAAGGTACGGAACGTCGACCCCGAGCACGGGCTGGGTGCGTTCGTCGAGCCCGAGCCGCTCGTAGGCCTCCCCGTCCTTCCAGTGCACGAGCTCGATCAGGAGCTCCACCTCCTTTTGGTCGCGCACCGAGGTGATGCCGAAGAGCTCCCGGATATCGAGGATGCCGATGCCCCGGATCTCCACGTGGTAGCGCGCGAGCTCGAGCCCGGTGCCCACCAGCCGGAACGGCGGGTACCGCCGGATCTCCACCACGTCGTCGGCCACCAGCCGGTGGCCCCGGCGCACGAGGTCCAAGGCGCACTCGCTCTTGCCGATGCCACTTTCGCCCGTGAGGAGGATGCCCACCTCCATCACGTCCACGAGAACCCCGTGGATTCGCACCCGGGGCGCGAGCCGGTCGGCCAGAAACCGGTCCACCCGGTCGATGAACACGGAACTGCGCAGGGTGGTGCGAAGGAGGGGGACCCGAGCCCGGTCGGCCTGGGCCCGGATGTAGCCCGGGATCTCGAGGGCCTTGGTCACCACGAAGCAGGCCGCCCCCGCCTCGAACACCCGGGCCACGTTGCCCTCGGCCACGGCCCGGTCGAGGGTTGCGAGGTAGGCGAGCTCCGTCTCCCCCAGGATCTGCACCCGGTGATCCCGGATCTGGGGCACATACCCGGCCAGGGCGAGCCCGGGCTTTTGGATCCGGGGCACACGGATCTCCCGTTCCAGCCCCTCCGCACCGGCGATCAGCTCGAGATCCAGCCGGTAGCCCGGCGCCTCGCCGAGCAGGTCGGCCACCGTGAGGCGGGGCTGGATGCCCTCAGTACTTTTCATCCTCACGGGCGATGATCTCGTAGAGGGCTTCGCTGGAGTCGGCCTGGAGGAGCTCCTCGCGGAACGCCCGGTCCTTCAGGAGGCGGGAGATGCGGGCCAGGGCCTTCAGGTGGGTGCTCGCGGAATCCTCCGGGGCCATGAGCAGGAAGAACAGGTGGACGGGGGCGCCGTCCATGGCGTCGAACTCCACACCCTCGGGGCTGCGGCCGAACACCGCCACGAGTTCCTTGAGATCCCGGAGCTTGCCGTGGGGGATCGCGATCCCCTCGCCGATGCCCGTGCTCCCCAGGCGCTCCCGGTCCAGGAGGATCTGCACGGCCTGGCGGGCGTCGCGCACCTTCTGGTCGGCCACGAGCACCTCCACCAGCTCGGCCAGCGCCCCCTCCTTGTCCCGGGACTTCAGGTGGGGCACGATTCGCTCCCTGGAAAGAAAGTCGAGCAGTTTCATCCGCACCGCCTCCCGAGGGTTCCCGCGTCCGTCCGACCCCGGCCCGGATCAGGCCGGCTCGATCAGGCCGTAGTTTCCGTCCTCGCGCCGATAGAGCACCTTGACCTGACCGTCTTCGTCCGCAAACACGAGGAACTGCCGGTCGGTGAGGTCCATCTCCATGACCGCGTCCTCCACGCTCATGGGCTGGCTCGTGTAGTGCTCGGTCTGGATCACGCGCGGGACCGCGGCCTCGGCCTCCTCGCCCTCGGCCTCGACCGGCTCGAACGCGAGCACCCGCTCCTGGATCGCCCGGGCCTCCTTGGCCCGCAGCGGCTTGTGGCGCTTGAGCTTCTCCTTGTACCGCTTGAGCTGGCGCTCCAGCTTATCGACCACGTTGTCGATGGCGCTGTAGAAGTCGGAACTCTCCTCCCGGGCGTGGATCCGGGTGCCGTTGGCGTGCAGGGTCACCTCGGCCAGGTGCCGGATCTTTTCGGCCGTGAGGACCACGTGGCCGTCCACGATGCCGTCGAAGTACTTGTGGAGCCGCTGCACCTTCTCCGCGGCGTACTGCTTGAGGGCGTCCGAGGGTTCCGCGTGGCGAAAGGTGATGTTCAAGTTCATCGGTTCCTCCTGAGGGGCTTCCGGAAAGACAAGCGCGGGAGCCTACCAAACCCCCCCCGGGGTGTCAATTTCGCAAGACGTACCAAGCGGTTCCGGGGCACCCGGCTCAGAAGTAGCGGCGCCGGGACGAGGACGGCAGGATCCCCATGCTCTCCCGGTACTTGCTCACCGTGCGGCGGGCGATCTTGAGACCCCATCGCTGGGCGAGCTGACGGGCGATCTCCAGATCGCTCAGGGGCTTCTGGGGGTCCTCCTGGCTGATGAGTTCCCGGATCCGGGCCTTGACGCTGCGGCTGGCGAGATCCTCCCCCTCGGCGCTCTGGATCCCGCTCGAGAAGAAGAACTTCAGCTCGTAGGTGCCCTGGGGGGTGTGCATGTACTTGTTGGTGGTGATCCGGCTCACCGTGGACTCGTGCATGCCGATGTCGTCGGCCACGTCCCGGAGGATCAGCGGCCGCAGGTAGTTCACCCCCTTGTCCAGGAACTCCCTCTGGAACTTCACGATGGAGCACGCCACCTTGTAGAGCGTTTGCTGGCGCTGGTGGATGCTCTTGATCAGCCACACCGCGGCCTGCATCCGCTCCTGCACGTAGCCCCGGGCCTCCTGGCTCTCGGGGCGATCGTCCTTGAGGAGCCGCTGGTAGTATCGCGAGATCCGAAGCCGGGGCACCCCTTCGTCGTTGAGGCGCACCACGTAGTCGTCGCCCTCCTTCACCACGAACACGTCGGGCACCACGTAGTCCGCGCCGGTGGAGGCGAAGTTCCGGCCCGGCCGGGGCTCGAGCTGGGCGATCTGGCGCGCCGCCTCCACCACGTCGTCGAACTCCACCCCGAGGCGGGCGGCGAGCTTCTTGTAGTTCTTGGTCTCGAGCTCCTTCATCCCCTCGTGGATCACCCGCTCCACCAGCGGATCGAGGCCCTGCTCCCGGGCCTGGCGAAGGAGGCACTCCTCGAGGCTGCGGGAGGCCACGCCCAGGGGCTCGAACTCCTGCACCGCCCGGAGCACCCGCTCCACGTGCTCGGGGGCCGTGCCCGCGGCCTCGGCGATCTCCTCGACGGTGGCCCGCAGGTACCCGTCCTCGTCCACGTTGCCGATGATCAGCTCGGCCACGGCCCGGTCCGCGCCCTCGATCGGGCTCAGCCGAAGCTGCCACAGGAGGTGGTCCTGGAGGGTTTGCTCCCGGCTCAGGTAGTTCTCGTAGGAGGGCACGTCCTCGGGGACGTCGATGGGGGCGTCGGGGGTGGGGTTGATGTCGTAATGGGCGATGAACTGTTCCCAGTCGATCTCGGGCTCCCGGGCCTCGCCGTCCTTCCCGTCGGCCTCCGCGGCCTCGGCCTGGGGTTGGGTCGGGGTCTCGCCCTGGGGCTCGGCGGTTTCCTCGGAGGCGCCGTCGTCGCGCACCTCCTCGAGGAGGGGGTTTTCCTCGAGCTCCTCGCGCACCCGCTCCAGGAGCTCCAGGCGCGAGAGCTGCAGGAGCTTGATCGCCTGCTGGAGCTGGGGGGTCATCACCAGCTCCTGGGTCAGGCGCAACTGCTGGTTCAGGTTTTGCCGGATCTCAAGTGCCATGGCACCGTTTCGCCAACGTGTTCCGCCGCGCCCCGGCGTGGGCCGAACGCGGCGCCGCATCCTGCGGAGGAACCCCCTCCCCCCTCGGACCCCGCCGCGGCACATATCGGGAGCCAGTGGACAGACGTCAGAGGACAGGAGTTCCGTGACGCCTGGCCTCTGACTTCCGGGTCCTGGGACGCTCGCCGTCCCACCGGGCAGGACAGCCTCCGAAGCTCGAATCGCGGCCGCCCAGCCGCCCAGCCGCCTAGCCGCCCAGCCTTCCAGCCTTCCAGCCTTCTAGCCGTCGAGCCGAAAATCCTCCCCCAGATAAACGGATCGGGCCCGGGGGTGCCGGGCCACCTCGTCGGGCGTCCCGTGCACCAGAAGCTCGCCGCGGCTCACCACGTAGGCCCGGTCGCACACGCCCAGGGTTTCGCGAACGTTGTGGTCCGTGAGTATGACACCGATCCCCAGGCCCTTCAACTGCAATATCCGGTCCCGGATCTCGGCGATGGCGATGGGATCGATGCCGGCGAAGGGTTCGTCCAGGAGCATGAAGGCCGGGTTCGTGGCAAGCGCCCGGGCGATCTCGACCCGGCGGCGCTCCCCGCCGGACAGGAGATGGGCTTTGCGGTCCTCGAGATGCCGGATGGAAAGGGCCTCCAGCACCGCCTCGGTGCGCTCCTCGGCCTCCGGCCGGGGCACGCCCCGGGCCTCGAGCACCCCGTAGACGTTCTCCCGCACCGTAAGGCCCCGGAACACGCTGGCCTCCTGGGGCAGGTACCCGACCCCGAGCCGCGCCCGGCGGTACATGGGCAGGCCCGTGATCTCCCGGTCGTCGAGCCACACCGAGCCCTCGTCGGGCCGCACGAGCCCCACGATCATGTAGAAGGTGGTGGTCTTCCCCGCGCCGTTGGGCCCCAGGAGCCCCACCACCCCCCCCCGGCCCACCGCGAGGTCGATCCGCCGCACCACCTCCTGGCCCCGGTAGCGCTTCACAAGGCCCCGGGCCTCGAGCCGCGCGGGCCCGGTCATCGGCCCTCCCCGGCGCCCTGGCCCTGGGGGTAGATGACGGCGCGGGCGCCCTCGACCACGGAGCGGTCCTCGGCCAGAAACAGGGTGATCCGCTCCCCCGCCACCACGTCCTTTCCCCGCCAGACCTTGGGGTCCCCCTGGAGCACCACCGTGCCCCGGCCGGCGTCGTAGAGCGCCTCCCGGCCCGTGGCGAGCACCTCCCCCCGGCGGATCCGCACGTCCCCCGAGGCCCGGGCCTCCTTGAGGTCCCGGGTTTCGGGGTCGAGCACCACCTCGAGCCGGTCGGCCTCGAGGACGAGATCGCCCTGGCGGGCCCTCACGTGGCCCGTGAACACCACCCGGCCCTCTCCCCCCAGCACCTCCAGGCTGTCGGCGTCCACCTGGAGGGGCTCCTTCCCCTGGGCCCAGGCCCCCAGCGGAAGCTCGGCCCCCAGGGCGCCCCCCGCGAGGCAGAGCGCTAGGACGAGCGCCGATACGAATCGTTTCACCTCGACCCACCTCCCACCACGGCCCGCACCGGGCCGCGCACCCGTGCCCGTCGCGCTTCGAGGTCCACCGTGGCGCCGGCCCCCTCGAGCCGAACGCCGGGCCCCCGGCCCTCGAGCCGGCCCGGCACCTCGATCCGGGCTTCCTCGCGGTCGTACCGGGCCGCCTCGGCCCGGAGTTCGTACCCCGCCCACCGGATCGCCACCCCCCCGGCGAGGGACACGGTCCGGCCCGCCGCAAACCGCGCCTCCGCCCCGGCCACCTCGGTGGGGTCCCGGCCGGGCTCCCGGATCTCCACCCGCACCTCCTCCATCCGGCCGGCCCGGTCCTCCTCGACCCCCTCGGCCCGGGCCGCACGGAGCCGCCAGGTGCGGCCATCGGGCTCCTGGCCCTCGATCTCGAGGCCCTCGGCCCGGGACACGGTGCGTTCCTGCCGGCTCGTCCCGGGCCCCTCCGGCTTCTCGGGCGCCCGGTCCCGGCCCACCAGGGCCCAGGCGGCCCCGAGGGCGGCCGCGATCCCCAGGGCCACCCACCCGCGTCTCACGGCTCGAGGGGTTCGGGGTGGAAATACTTGCGGGTCACCTCGTCCCAGGCGCCCCGGGCCCGCAGGATCGCCTCGCAGGCCTCCCGCACCGCCCCCCGCCCGCCGGGCCGCCCGGTGACCCAGTGGGCCCGTTCCCGCACGTACTCCGGGGCGTCGGCCACGGTGATCCCGAGGCCCACCTGGGTCAGGACCGGGAGGTCCACCAGGTCGTCGCCCATGTAGGCCACCTGCTCGGGCCGCAGGCCCCGGCGGGCCAGGATCTCCCGGACCACCCCGAGCTTGTTTCGCACCCTCTGGTGCACCTCGGTGATCCCGAGCTCCCGGGCCCGGTGCTCCACCACCCGGCTCCGGCGGCCCGTGACAAACCCCACGGCCACCCCGGCCCGCTGGAGGAGCTTGAGCCCGTGGCCGTCGGTCACGTCGAAGGCCTTGGTCTCGACGCCCCGGTCGTCGAGGACCACCCGGCCGTCGGTGAGCACCCCGTCCACGTCGAGGAGCAAAAGCTCCACCCGGGCCATGCGTTCTTCGAGCGTCATCGAAGCCCCGCCTTGACGAGATCGTGGATGTGCACCACCCCCCGCACCCGGTCCGGGTCGTCCGGCTCGGTCACGAAGAGCGCCGTGATGGCGTGGCGCTCCATGGTCCGGAGCGCGTCGATGGCCAGGGTGCCGCTCGGCACCCGTTTGGGATTGGGGGTCATGACCTCCCGGGCCCGCTTCCCGAGGAAGCCGGGGATCTGTTCGAGCCCCCGCCGGAGGTCCCCGTCGGTCACCACCCCCAGGAGCCGGCCCTCGGGGTCGAAGACCCCGGTGAGCCCCAGCCGTTTGGAGGTCATCTCCACCAGCACCTCCGGCATCGGGGCCTGGGCCCCCACCCGGGGCACCGCGTCGCCGTCGTGCATGAGGTCGTCCACCTGGAGCACGAGCCGCCGGCCCAGGGCCCCGGCCGGGTGGAACCGGGCGAAATCCTCGGCCGTGAAGCCCTTCCGGACCATGAGGGCCGCGGCCAGGGCGTCGCCCAGGGCCAGGGTGGCCGTGGTGGAGGCCATGGGCGCGAGGTTCAGGGGACAGGCCTCCTCCTCCACCGGCACGTGGAGCACCACGTCGGCCCGGCGGGCCAGGGTGGAGCGGGGGTTCCCCGTGATCGCCACGAGGCCGAGCTCGAGCCGCCGGATCACCGGCAGGATCTCCACGAGCTCCTCGGTCTCGCCGGAGTTCGAGGCGGCGACCACCACGTCGCCCCGGGCCAGGATGCCCAGATCCCCGTGGACCCCTTCGGCCGGGTGGAGGAAAAACGAGGGCGTGCCGGTGGAGGCGAAGGTGGCCGCGATCTTCCGGCACACGATCCCGCTCTTGCCCATGCCGGTCAGCACCACCTTGCCCCGGCACGACTCCAGAAGGTCCACGGCCCGGTCGAACTCGGGCCCGAGGGACGCGGCGAGCCGGGTCAGGGTGTCGGCCTCGATCCGGAGCACCCGGCGGGCCGTGTCGAGCGCGCTCATGCCCCGGCCTCCCGCCGCACCCGGTCGAGGGCCACCACCGTGCGAAGGAGCGGCTCGAGCTCGCCCAGGGCCACCGAGTTGGGGCCGTCGCACAGGGCCCGGTCCGGGTCGGGATGGACCTCCAGGAACAGGGCGTCCACCCCCACGGCCGCCGCGGCCCGGGCCAGCGCGGGCACGGCCGAGCGGTCGCCCCCGGATCGGCCGCACAGGGCCCCGGGCTGCTGCACGCTGTGGGTCGCGTCGAACACCACGGGCCACCCGAGCCGCTTCATGCGCTCGAGCCCCTGGAAGTCCACCACCAGGTACCGGTACCCGAACGACGTGCCGCGCTCCGTGAGGAGCACCCCGGCCGCCCCGCCGGCCAGGGCCTTCCGGGCGGCCGCCTCCATGTCCTCGGGGGCGAGGAACTGGCCCTTCTTCACGTTCACGGGCTTGCCCGTGGCCCCGGCGGCCAGCAGGAGGTCGGTCTGGCGGCACAGGAACGCGGGGATCTGGAGGCAGTCGAGCACCTCGCCGGCCGCCCGGGCCTGGTCGGCCGAATGGACGTCGCTCAGCACCGGCAAACCCGTCTCGGCCCGCACCCGTTCCAGGACCCGCAGGCCCTCCTCAAGCCCCGGGCCCCGGAACGACTCGAGGCTCGTGCGGTTCGCCTTGTCGTAGGAGCTCTTGAAGATCAGGGGGATCCCGAGGCGGCCGCACAGGTCCGACAGCCCCTCGGCCACCCGCAGCACCAGGTCCTCCGACTCGATCACGCAGGGCCCGGCGATGAGCGCCAGGGGCGCCCCGCCCCCCACCGCCACCGGCCCGATCCGGACCGCGCCGCTCACGCCGCCTCCTTGCGGGCCCGCTTGTACGCCAGGGCCGCCCGCACGAACGCCCGGAACAGCGGGTGGGGGTCGGTGGGCCGGCTCTTGAACTCGGGGTGGAACTGGCACCCCACGAACCACGGGTGGTCCGGCACCTCCACCATCTCCACCAGCCGGCCGTCGGGGGAAAGCCCCGAGAGCACCATGCCGTGCTCCTGGAGGGTGTCGCGGTAGGCGTTGTTGACCTCGTAGCGGTGGCGGTGGCGCTCGCTGATCTCCTTGGTCCCGTAGGCCGCGTGGGCCTTGGTGCCCTCCTGGAGCCGGCAGGGGTAGGCCCCGAGCCGCATGGTGCCCCCCTTCTCGACGACGCCCCGCTGGTCGGGCATGAGGTCGATCACCGGGTCGGGGCACGCCTCGTCGAACTCCGAGGAGCCGGCGCCGGCAAGGCCGCACACGTTGCGGGCGTATTCGACCACGGCGAGCTGCATGCCGAGGCAGATCCCGAAAAACGGGATCCCCCGCTCCCGGGCGTAGCGGATCGCCTCGATCTTCCCCTCGGTGCCCCGCTGGCCAAACCCGCCCGGCACCAGGATCCCATCCACCTCCCCCAGCAGCTCCGGGATGCCCTCGGACTCGATGGCCTCCGAGTCCACATACTCGATCTCCACCTTGCACTCGTTGCCGATCCCCCCGTGGACCAGGGCCTCGGACAGGCTCTTGTAGCTCTCCTTGAGGTCCACGTATTTGCCCACGAGGGCGATCCGCACCCGGTCCTTGGGGAACCGCAGGGTCTCCACGATCCTCTGCCAGTGATCGAGTTTGGGCCGGCCGGTCCAGATGTTGAGGAGTTCCACCACCTTTTCGTCCAGGCCCTCCTCGTGGAAGTTCAGGGGTACCTCGTAGACGTTCTCCACGTCCTTGGCGGTGATGACCGCGTCCTTGTCCACGTTGCAAAACAGGGCGATCTTCCCCTTCAGCTCGGCCGGGAGCATCCGGTCGGTGCGGCAGATCAGGACGTCGGGCTGGATACCGATGCGCCGGAGTTCGTTCACGCTGTGCTGGGTGGGCTTCGTTTTGAGCTCGCCGGCGGCGGCGATGTAGGGCACCAGGGTCAGGTGCACGTAGATCACGTTGCGGCTGCCCGCCTCGGCCCGGAACTGCCGGATGGCCTCGAGGAACGGCAGGCTCTCGATGTCGCCCACGGTGCCCCCCACCTCCACGATGGCGATGTCGGCGCCCTGGGCCGCCTCGCGGATCCGGCGCTTGATCTCGTCGGTGATGTGGGGGATCACCTGCACCGTGCCCCCGAGGTAGTCGCCCCGGCGCTCCTTCGAGATCACGGTGTCGTAGATCTGCCCCGTGGTGAAGTTGTTGCGCACGCTCAGCCGGGCCCGGGTAAACCGCTCGTAGTGGCCCAGGTCGAGGTCGGTCTCGGCGCCGTCGTCCGTGACGAACACCTCCCCGTGCTGGAAGGGGTTCATGGTGCCCGGGTCCACGTTGATGTAAGGGTCCATCTTGACCAGGGTGATCGTGAGCCCCCGGGCCTCCAGCAGGGCCCCCAGGCTCGCCGAGGCGATCCCCTTGCCCAGGCTCGACAGCACCCCTCCGGTCACGAAGATGAATTTCGTGCGCATCCGTTGCTCCTTGGGAAAGTTCGGTCACCGGCCCACGTTCGCCGGTCGGTCGTCGTTCCGCCGCGGGAAACGCCCAGCCGCCTAGCCGCCCAGCCGCCCAGCCGCCTAGCCGCCTAGCCGCCCAGCCGTCCCGCCGCCAATAGTCTCTCCACCCGAGCCACATCCTCGGGGCGATCGACGCCCACCGAGTCGGACCGGGCCTCCACCACCCGGATCCGCCACCCCGCCTCCAGGGCCCGGAGCTGCTCCAGGCGCTCGGCCCGCTCGAGCCGGCCCTCGGGCAGCCCTGGGAAGGCCAAGAGCGCCTGCCGGGTGAAGGCGTACACCCCCAGGTGCTTCCACACCTCGGCCGGCGGGTCGGCCGGGATCCGGGCCTCCCCGGCCGCCTCGGCCTCGTCGCGGAAGTACGGGATCGGCGACCGGGAGAAGTAGAGGGCGTTTCCCCCGGCGTCGCACACCACCTTCACCACGTCGGGCCGGCGCCACTCCGCCGTGTCCCGTAGGGGCCGGACCAGGGTGGCCATGGCCGGTCCCTCGGGGCCCTCCATGGCGGCCACCAGCGCCCCCAGGTCGGCCGGATCCACCAGGGGCTCGTCCCCCTGCACGTTCACCACCACGTCGGCCGCAAGGGCCCGGGCGGCCTCGGCGACCCGGTCGGTGCCCGACCGGCACCCGGCCGAGGTCCGCACGGCCCGGGCCCCGGCCGCCGCGGCGGCCTCGGCGATGCCCTCATGGTCGGTGGCCACCACCACCTCGGCGAACGCCGGGCACGCCCGGGCCCGCTCCACCACCCACGCGATCAGGGGCTTGCCGAGAAGGGAAACGAGGGGCTTGCCGGGGAACCGGGAGGAGCCGTACCGGGCGGGGATCACAGCGACGGCGCGCACGGGGCCTCCTTGGGAAGGCTTGCAAGTCGGGTACCTTACCCGCCCGGCCGACGGGGTGTCAATCGGCGGGGAACCTTGTGGGCGCCCGGCCGAACCGGATCTACCGGTGGGCGCTGGGGGCCGCCGGGAACACGCCCGGGATGACAAACCACGGAGGACACGGAGGGCACGGAGAGACGGGCGAGTGGGCTGGGGACCGCGCGGCGACGTTGCCATTGCGAAGGCTTTCCGC
>CAZUYO010000031.1:0-16294 GCA_964624725.1 uncultured Thermodesulfobacteriota bacterium | reverse complement strand
CTACCGCCGGCCGCCGCGCCGGTGGTTCCGGCCGCCTTCCTCCCGGCCGTTTCCGCCCGAGGGCTCGTCGGGGTAGAGGGCCGCCTTGCGGGAGAGCTTGATCCGGCCGGTGTTGTCGATGCTGATGACCTTCACCGGCACGGTGTCGCCCTCCTTCATGTAGTCGGTGACCTTGTTCACCCGTTCCTTGTCGATCTCGCTGATGTGCAGCAGCCCGTCGGTGCCCGGGAAGATCTCGACGAAGGCCCCGTAGTCGGTGACCCGGCGCACGATGCCTTCGTACACCCGGCCCACCTCGGCCTCCTGGGTGAGGTCCTCGATCATCTTGATCGCCTTCTTGCACTGCTCCTCGTTGGTGCTGGCGATCATGACGCTGCCGTCGTCCTCGATGTCGATCGAGGTCTGGGTTTCCTGGATGATCTTCCGGATCATCTTGCCGCCGGGGCCGATCACGTCCTTGATCTTCTCGGGGTTGATCTTGATCACCGTGATCCGCGGGGCGTAGGGCGAGATGTCGGGCCGCGGCGCCGAGATCGCCTTCTCCATCTCCCCCAGGATGTGGAGCCGGCCCTGTCGCGCCTGCTCCAGGGCCTGGCGCATGATCTCCGGGGTGATGCCGGCCACCTTGATGTCCATCTGGAGGGCCGTGATCCCTTCGCGGGTGCCGGCCACCTTGAAATCCATGTCGCCCAGATGGTCCTCGTCGCCGAGGATGTCGGAGAGCACGGCGTACCGGTCGCCCTCGATGATGAGGCCCATGGCGATGCCCGCCACCGGCGCGGCCACGGGGACCCCGGCGTCCATGAGGCTCAGGCTCCCGCCGCACACCGTGGCCATGGAACTGGACCCGTTGGACTCGAGCACCTCCGACACGACCCGGATCGTGTAGGGGAACGTCTCCTGATCGGGGAGCAGGGGCTCCAGGGCCCGCTCGGCCAGCGCCCCGTGGCCGATCTCCCGCCGGCTCGGGGCCCGGAGGAACCGGGCCTCGCCCACGGAGAACGGCGGGAAGTTGTAGTGGAGCATGAACCGTTTGTAGTACTCGCCCTCCAGGGCGTCGATGAGCTGTTCGTCGCTGGAGGTGCCCAGCGTGGTCACCACCAGGGCCTGGGTCTCACCCCGGGTGAACAGGGCCGAGCCGTGGGTGCGGGGCAGCACCCCCACCTGGCAGTCGATGGGCCGGATGTCCGCGAGGCCCCGGCCGTCGATCCGCCGGCCCTCCTCGAGGATCATCCGCCGCACGTGCCGCTTGGCGAGGTCGTCGAACGCGGCCAGGTACTCCTTCTCCCGCAGGCGCTCCTCCTCGGTGAGGGCCTCGACCAGGGCCTTCTTGGCCTGGCGAAGGAGGGCGTAGCGGGCCTTCTTCCGGGGCTCGTTGTAGGCCGCGACCCCGTGCTCGGCGAAGATCGGGGCCACCCGGGCCTCGACCTCGGGATCGGGCTCCACGGCCGGGATCTCCCGCTTGGGCTTGCCGGCCTGTTCCACGAGCCGATCCTGGAGTTCCACGATCCGACGGATCTCGGCGTGGCCGAGCTCGATGGCCTTGAGCACCTCCTCCTCGGACAGCATCTTGGACCCGCTCTCCACCATGGTCACGGCGTCGCGGGTTCCGGCCACCACCAGGTTGAGCCGGCTGCGCTCGAGCTGCTCCAGGGTGGGGTTCACCACGTACTCGCCGTCCACGTACCCCACCCGCACGGCCGCGATGGGACCCTGGAACGGGATGTCCGAGATCGACAGCGCCGCGCTCGCCCCCACGATGCCCAGCACGTCGGGGGAGTTCTGGGAGTCGTGGGAGAGCACCGTCGCGATGATCTGGGTCTCCGAGCGGAATCCCTTCGGAAACAGGGGCCGGATCGGGCGGTCGATGAGCCGGGAGGCCAGGGTGTCGTAGTCCGGCGGCCGGCCCTCGCGTTTGAAAAAGCCGCCGGGGATCTTCCCGGCGGCAAAGGTCTTGGACTGGAAGTTCACGGTAAGGGGGAAGAAGTCGATGCCTTCCCGGGGTTCCTCGGCGGCCACGGCGGTGACGAGCACGACGGTGCCGCCGTAGCTCACCACCACGGCGCCGTGGGCCTGTCGGGCCATGCGGCCGGTTTCGATGGTGAGGGCTCTGCCCCCGAGGTCGATCTCTACGGTCTTTGTGTCAAACAACGCGATACTCCAACGAAAAGGGGAAGGGGACTGGGAGTTACTTCCGGATCCCGAGCCGGTCGATCAAGGTGCGGTACCGTTCGATGTCCTTCTTCTTCAGGTACTCCAGCAGCCGGCGGCGCTGGCCGACGAGCTTCAGGAGGCCGCGGCGCGACGAGTGGTCCTTGTGGTGGTGCTGGAAGTGCTCGGTGAGGTAGTTGATCCGCTCGCTCAAAAGGGCGATCTGGACCTCGGGGGATCCGGTGTCCCCGTCGTGGGTCTGGAACTGCTGGATGATCTCCTGCTTGCGTTCGGGGGTGAGGGCCATCTTCGTATCCTCCTGGTGTTTCCTCGTTTCCGTCAGCACGCCGGCCCCAAGCCGGCACACGAACCCCGCCGAGCGGGGATGAACGCCACTTTTTAGCACAATCGCCGAATCCGGTAAAGGAACCGCCGTTGGGCGATCTCCGGGTCCCTAGCCCCCGAGCACCTTCCTCGGATGCAGGCGGCCCTCCTTCGCGCAGGCCACGGCCACCAGGTCGCCCCCGGGGCCGAACACGGCAAGGGCTCGGGCGTCCGATCCCTGCCAGGGTACGGCGGTTCCGTGGAGGATCCGCTGGGCCTCGGCCGGGCCCACGTCGGCCCGGGGCAGGGCCGCGACCATGCGCTCGGGCGGCAGCACCCGATCCCAGGCGTCGGGCCCCAGCCGCTCCGCCTCCTCGAGGTCCACGGCCTCGTCGAGCCCGAACGGCCCCGAGCGGGTGCGCACGAGATCCCAGAGCACGGCCCCACACCCGACGGCCGCGCCGATGTCCCGGGCGAGCGACCGTATGTAGGTCCCGGCCGAGCACTCCACCTCCAACTCCAGTTCGGGAGGCGTCCAGGCCAGGACGTCCAGGCGGTGGATCTCCACCGTGCGGGGCGGCGGGGAGACCGCCTCCCCCCTGCGGGCCTTCCGGTAGAGGGTTTCCCCCCCCACCTTGATGGCGGAATGGGCCGGCGGGATCTGGGTGATGCGGCCCCGGAACCGGGCCAAAAGGGCCTCGAGTTCGGCGAGGCCGAGGGGGGGCACCGGGGCCGAGCGCAGGAGCTCCCCGGTGCGGTCCAGGGTGTCCCGTTCCTCCCCGAGCCGGACCCGGGCGCGGTAGGTCTTGGGGTGCCCCACCAGGTACTCCAGGAGCCGGGTGGCCCGGCCGAGCCCCACCAGGAGCACCCCCGAGGCGAACGGATCCAGGGTGCCGGCGTGGCCCGCCTTGTCCGCCCCCAGGGCGCGCCGGACCCGGGCGACCGTGGTGTGGGACGTGGGGCCGGGGGGCTTTCGGACGACCAACAGGCCCGCGCCGGGTACGCTCATCCGGCTTCGCGCCGCCGCAGAAGCAGGTCGTCCCACGCCGCCTCGACCCGGTCGAAGATCTGCTGCCGGATCTCGGCGGCGGTGCCCTCGATGGTCGCGCCGGCGGCGTTCCGGTGGCCGCCGCCCCCGAACTCGCTCGCGATCTCGGCCACGTCGATCCGTCCCTTGGACCGGAACGCCACCCGGTACCTCCCGTCGGCCTCCTCCCGGAGCAGGAATCCCACCTCCACCCCGTACACCGACCGGGGGTAGTTGACGAACCCTTCCACGTCCTCGACCCCGGTGTGGGTGGCCCGGAACATCTCGCGGGTCACCGTGACGCAGGCCGCCTTGTCCCGGGGCGAGAGCTCCAGGGTCTCGAGCACCCGGCTCAGGAGGCGCAGCCGGTTGACCGGCTGCTGGTCGTACACCATCTGGGCCACCCAGGAGGGATCCACGCCCCGGTGGACCATGCGGGAGGCGATCTCGAAGGCGCGGGCGTTCGCGTTGGAGAACCGGAAGCAGCCCGTGTCGGTCAGGATGGCCGTGTAGATGTTGGTGGCCGCCGTGAACCCCACGGGCACCTGCAGGGCCTGGAGCACCTCGTACACGAGTTCGGCCGTGGCGCAGGCCCCGGGGTCCACGAGATTGGCGTGTCCGAAGTCGCCGTTGCCCGGGTGGTGATCGATGTTGACCCACCGGGCCCCGCGCAGCGGTTCGAGGTCGAGCCCGGGCCGGTCGGGGTTGCCGCAGTCCAGGAACACGACGGTGTCGTAGTCCCCGTCCTCCGGGAGGAGCGCCACCCGCTCGGCGAGGGGAAGCCACAGCAGGTTCGCCGGCACCCCGTCCACGTTCACCACGTCGCAGGTTTTCCCCAGGGCCAACAGGCCCGAGAGAAGGGCGAGCGACGAGCCCATCGCGTCGCCGTCGGGGCTCTTGTGGGACAGCAGGAGCACGCGCCGGGCCGACAGCAGGGCCCGGCGGACCTCAACGATCCGGGTTTTCCGCGTCATCGGCGATGTCCTCGATGGCGGCCTGGGTCCGAAGCCCCCGCTCGAAGGCCTCGTCGTAGACGAACTTCAGATCCGGCACCACCTTGATGCGCATGCGCATCCCCACGGCGCGCCGCACGAACGCCCGGGCGCTGTCGAGCCCCCGCTGGGTCTCGGCCCGTTGGGCCTCGTCGCCCAGCACGGTGTAATACACGCGGGCGTGGCGCAGGTCGGCGCTCACCTTGACCCCGGTCACGGTCACGAACCCCACGCGGGGGTCTTTGAGTTCCCGTTCCAGGACCCAGGCGATCTCGTGGTGAAGCAGATCCGCCACGCGGCGGGTTCGTCGGGTTTCCATGGGTTCCGCTGAAACGCTGGGAGGCTGGGAGGCTTGGAGGCTAGGAAGCCAATTCCCCGCCTTGTCCAAATGGCCGCGGTCCGAAGTCGGCGCAACCTCCACCGTTCGGTCCGGGGCCGACGGACCTCAGAAGTGGACGAACTCCCGGTCCACCGAGAGGATCTGGGCCAGGTGCTGGTCCTCCACGAACCGCAGCACGCCCTCCACCACCCGGTCGGCCACCTGGGTCGACCCGGACACCACGGCGAACCCGATGGTGGCCCGTTGGTGGAGGTCGAGGCTGTCCACCTCGGCCACGCTCACGGGGAACTGGTTTCGCACCCGGTCCACCACCCGGCGCACCACCGAGCGCTTTTCCTTGAGGCTCCGGGCCTCCGGGATGTAGAGATCGAACCGGGCGACCCCGATGACCACGGCTCCCGTCCTAGGCTTCGTCCCGGGCCTTCTCTTCCATCACGTAGAACTCCACCACGTCGCCTTCCTTGATGTCGTTGAAGTTCTGGATGGAAAGCCCGCATTCCATGCCCTCGCGCACCTCGCGCACGTCGTCCTTGAACCGCTTGAGGCTCGCGAGCTGGCCCTCGTACACGACCACGTTGTCCCGGAGCAGCCGCACCTGGGCGGAGCGCTGGGCCACCCCCTGGGTGACGTAGCAGCCGGCCACGGTGCCCACCTTGGGCACCCGGAACAGTTGCCGCACCTCGGCGCGGCCGAGCACCTTCTCCTCGACGGTGGGGGCCAGGAGTCCCTGCACCGCCTTGTTCAGGTCGTCGATCGCCTCGTAGATCACGCTGTAGAGGCGGACGTCCACCCCCTGTTGTTCGGCCAGTTGGGCCGCCTTGGCCTCGGGCCGCACGTTGAACCCGATGATGATCGCCTCGGAGGCGGCCGCCAGGTTCACGTCGTTTTCGGTGATGCCGCCCACCGCCCCGTGGATCACCCGCACCCGCACCTCGTCGGTGGAGCACTCCTCCAGGGCCTTGGTGAGGGCTTCCACCGAGCCCTGCACGTCCGCCTTGACGATGAGGTTGAGGTCCTTGACCTCGCCCTCGGCCAGCCGGGCGTGGAGGTCCTCCAGGCTGACCTTCCGGGTCTTGGCCATCTCCTCCTGGCGGGCCTTCTCGGCGCGGCGGGCCGCGATCTGCTTGGCCACCCGCTCGCTCTCCACCACCTGGAACGCCTCGCCCGCGGTGGGCACGCCCCCGAGCCCCAGGACCTCGACGGGAATCGCGGGGCCGGCCTCCTTGACCCGCTTGCCCTGGTCGTTGATGAGGGCGCGGATCCGGCCGTAGTGCTGGCCGGCGAGCACCACGTCGCCGACCTTGAGGGTGCCGTCCTGCACGAGCACCGTGGCCACCGGGCCCCGGCCCCGGTCCACCCGGGACTCGATCACCACGCCCCGGGCCGGCTTGTTGGGGTTGGCCTTGAGGTCCATGAGCTCGGCCTGGAGCGCGATCATCTCCAGCATGTCGTCGATGCCGGTGCGCTTCTTGGCCGACACCGGCACGCAGATCACGTCGCCGCCCCATTCCTCGGGCACCAGGCCGTGCTCGGTGAGTTGGCGCTTCACCCGGTCGGGGTCGGCGTCGGGCTTGTCCATCTTGTTGATGGCGACGATGATCGGAACCCCGGCGGCCTTGGAGTGGTCGATGGCCTCGATGGTCTGGGGCATGATGCCGTCGTCGGCCGCCACCACGAGCACCGTGATGTCGGTGACCTTGGCACCCCGGGCCCGAAGGGCGGTGAACGCCTCGTGGCCGGGGGTGTCGAGGAACACGAGCTTCCCGCGGCTCGTCTCCACCTCGTAGGCGCCGATGTGCTGGGTGATCCCGCCGGCCTCCCGGTCGGCCACCCGGGTTTCCCGGATCGCGTCAAGCAGCGAGGTCTTCCCGTGGTCCACGTGGCCCATGACCGTGACCACGGGGGGCCGGGGCTTCAGGTCCTCGGGCCGGTCCTCGGCCTGGGCCAGCATCTCCTCCTCGCCCACCTGGTAGCTTTCCACCTCGTAGCCGAACTCCGAGGCCACCAGGGCCGCGGTGTCCACGTCGATGGTCTGGTTGATGGTGGCGAGCACCCCCAGGCCCATGAGCTGGCGGATGAGTTCGGTGGCCTTCACGCCCATCCGCTGGCTCAGGTCGGAAACCGTGATGACCTCGCCGATCCGGATCTTGCGCTTCTGGGCCTTGGGGGCCACCGTGCTGGGCGGCTGGGGGGCGGCCTTCTTCTTCTGGGGTCTGCCCCGGGCCTCCTCGCGCCTGGCCTTCTTGCCCTTCTTGCCCTTCTGGGCCTTGCGGGCGGCCTTGGCGGCCTCGCGCTCCTCCTTGGACATCTGGTAGGAGGGCGGCGGAGGGGCCGGTTGCTCCGGCAGATGGTGGATGAACCGCACCACCTTGAGTTTGAACCGCTCCTCCCCCTCGGATTCCTCCTTGGCGGCTTCGGCGGCCTCCTCCGGTTCCTTCTCGGCGGCCTCCTCGGCGGGTTGTTCCGCAGCCGCTTCCGCGGCTTCGGCCGGCTCGGCCGGGGCCTCGCCCTCGGCCTCCGGCGCCGGCGGCTCCTCGGGTGGGGCCGGTTCGGCGGGCGCGGTTTCCTCCACGGGCGCGGGTTCGGCCTCCGGCTGGGCCTCGGCGGGTTCCGCGGGGGCCGCCTCGGCCGCGGCCTCCTCGGGTTCTTCCTTCTTCCGGCGCCGCCGGCGGACCACCTTGCCCGGCTTCGGGGCGGCGGGCTTCTCCTCTTCGGCCTCACCGGCGCCCAGCTTCTTCAACGCCGGCTGGAGTTCGGCCTCGTCCACCGGGGACAGGTGGCTTCGGACCTTCACCCCGAGTTCCGTCAGCGCGTTGAGGAGATCCTGGACCTCGACCCCGTGCTTCTTTGCCGCTTCGAATACGCGAATCTTCGCCATTCCCGCCTTCCTACCAGGGAAGAGTGGTTTCTGATGCCCCGTGGGGAGCCCTCCCGGTCCGGTGGGGCGTTACTCCTGCGCCGGCGGTTCCTCCGCGGCGTCCTCCTCGGTGCCGGCCGCGGCCTCTTCGGCCGGGCTCTCCGGTTGCGGTTCCTCCGGTTCGGCCTCCGCCCCCTCCTGTTCCTGGCTCGTGGCCGCGATCAGTTCCGCCTCGAAGGCCTTGCGGGCCGCCTCGCGCAGGAGTTCGGCCTCCTCGGTCTCGATGCCGAGCGCCTCGCAGAGCTTCGGGATCGGCACCTTGGAGAGATCCTCCTGGGTGTGCACGTCGATCCGGCCGAGCAGGGCCACCTTGAGGGGGTCCATGCCGGGGAGCTGGAGCATCTTACCCCGTTCCTCCTCCCGGCGCCGGGCCTCCTGCTCGGTGATGATGTCGAGCCTCCAGCCCATGAGCTTCGCCGCCAGCTTGACGTTCTGGCCGCGGCGGCCGATCGCGAGGCTCAGTTGGTCCTCGGGCACGATCACGGTCATGGTCTGGCGCTCCTCGTCCACCAGCACCCGGGAGATCTGGGCGGGGGAGAGGGCGTTGGCGGCGAACAGGGCGGGCTCCTCGTTCCACACCACGATGTCGATGCGCTCGCCCTTGAGTTCCTGCACCACCGCGCGCACCCGGCTCCCGCGCACGCCCACGCAGGCGCCCACGGGGTCCACGTCGGGGTCGTGGGACATCACCGCCAGCTTGGCCCGCTCGCCCGGGTCGCGGGCGCACCCCTTGATCTCGATGATGCCCTCGCGGATCTCGGGCACCTCGGCCTCGAAGAGCTTTTTCACGAAATCGGGGTGGGTCCGCGAGAGCACGAGCTGGGGACCCCGGGACTCCTTCTGCACCTTGAGCAGCAGCGCCCGGATGCGGTCTCCCTGGCGGTAGTTCTCGCTGCGGATCTGCTCCGAGTGGGGGAGCACCGCGTCGGTGCGGCCGAGGTTCACGATGATGTCGCCCCGCTCGAACCGCTGGACGATGCCGTTGATGATCTCGCCCCGGCGGTCGATGAACTCGTTGTAGATGAGCTCCCGCTCGGCCTCCCGCACCTTCTGGATGATGACCTGCTTGGCCACCTGGGCCGTGATCCGGCCCATGTCGCGGAACTCCAGGGGGATGCCGAGCTCGTCGCCCACCTCGCACTCGGGGTCGTATTTTTCCCGGGCCTCCTGGAGGCTGATCTGGGTGTAGGAGTCTTCCACGTCCTCCACCACGGTCATGTATTCCAGGATCTCCACCTGCCCGGTTTCCTCGTTGAACTGGGCCTCGATGTTCCGGTTGCCCAGCTGCCGCCGGGCGGCGGTGGCCATGGCCTGCTCCAGGGCGTCGATCAGGACCTCCCGATCGATCCCCTTTTCCCGGACGACTTGATCGATGACGCGGTTCAGATCTTTCATGGTGTCCCCATACGGTCTTGGTGTTTCCCTTGTGACCCCGGCTCAGAACCGGATCTCCGGGTCCAGGTGGGCCTCCCGGACGAGCTCGAGCGGGATCTCCACGGCCCCGCCGCCGTGCTCCTCCACCCGGACCGAGCCGCCGTCGGCCGAGAGCCCGGCGATTGTGCCCCGGAAGGTCTTTCGCCCCTCCAGGGCCTGCGTCGTCTTCACCACCACCCGTTCCCCGACGAACCGCCCGAAGTGCTCGGGCCGGGTCAGGGGTCTGCGGATCCCCGGGCTCGAAACCTCCAGCACGTACGCCCCGCGGATCGGGTCGGCCACGTCCATGTGGGCGCTCAGTTCCCGGCTCAGCCGGGCGCACTCGTCCAGGGTGATGCCGCCCGGCCGGTCCACGAGGATCCGGAGCACGAGGCGGCCGGCCTCGGTGCGAAGCCGCAGGTCCACCAGCTCGTAGCCGGCGTCCTCCACCACCGGGCCCAGGAGGCCCACGAGTTCGGTTTCCTTTGCGCTTCTGTGCATAGCCGGGCCGAAACGAAAAAAGTGGGCGAATGGCCCACTTCGGAGTGCCTCGAAGCGAAGAGCGAAAGGGTATCAGCGAAAGCGTTTTGTGTAAAGGCGAAAATTCACAGGCCCACCCACCCGAGCGCCTGGAACGACCAGGCCACGAGCAGGGTGCCCACGAGGCAGATGCCCAGGTACAGGGCGAGAAGGCGCGGCCGAAAGAGGGTCACGAACACGCCCATCACCGGAAGGGCGGTGACCGGTCCGCCCACCAGGAACGCCATGCCGGCGGCGCGGGACACGGCCAGGTCGCTGAACCCGAACAGGATCGCCGTGGCGGTGATCTGGGTGATGTGCAGGGGCACCACGGCCACCGTGAGGCCCAGCACGGACAGGGGACTCCCCGAGACGAGGAGCCGGTCGATCCACTCGTTGGGCACGTACCGCTGGGCCACCACGGAGATGAGGAGCCCCAGGAGCACGTATTTCCCCACCTTGACCCCGCCCTCCCAGGCCTTGGCCAGGTACACGAGCACCGGGTGCCCGCCGCGGGCCTCGACCCGCTTGCTCAGCATCTCGTTGCAGTGGCAGCGAAGGATCTCCTCGGGGTAGTCGGGGTCGTGGAAGTTCCCCTGGGGCAGTTCCTTGCGGAACAGGGTCTCGAGCCGGAGCCCCCGGGTCTCGAACCAGTGGGTCACCATGCCGGCGAAGAGCCCCATGAGCACCGCGGCGGCGAGTTCGGCGTTGGCCCAGTAGGGCCCCAGGTTTTTCACCGCCAGGGTGTACCCGGCCGGGCTCATCAGCGGCGAGGTGACCAGCAGGCTCATGGCCGGCGCGAGCGGCAGTCCCCCGAGGATCAGGCTGATCGTAAGCGGCAGGATGCCGCAGGCGCACAGGGGGCTCACCACCCCCAACACCGTGGCGACGAGGACGGCCCAGGGGCCGAAGCGCGTCAGGGTGCGGCGGATCTTCAGGTGCCACTTCTTCGTGCGGATCCAGGCCTCCAGGGCCACCCCCACGAGGAAGTAGGGCCAGATCTCCGCGATCTCGGCCAGCAGGTCTTGGCCGATCGCGGCCAGTTCGTGCGGTATCGTCATGGGCTCAAGGGTCTTCGGCCCCCGCCGGGGCCGGGGAAACGGGGCCGGGGAAAACAGACCTTCTTCTACCCGGGAACCGGAGAAAGGTTTCGGGGCCGGTCAAAGATCGTTCGTGACGGCCAGCACCCGGGCCCGGGCCACCATGTAGTCGCGCAGGGCCCGGGCCAGATCGGTGCGCGCCGCCGTGAGCCCGAGTTCGGCGTCGGTCACGTCGAGCGCCGTGCCCACCCCGTAGCGGTACGAGGCCTCGGCGAGCTCCAGGGCCTTCTCGGCCTGCTCGATGTTCTGGCCCGCGGCCTCGATGATCTGGCGGGCCTCCTCCACCGCATCGAGCGCCACCTTGGCCTCCAGGGCGATGCCCTGCTTCGCCTGGTCGATGGCGATCTCCACGTCCCGGAGCTGGCTTCGGGCCTGGGCCACCTTGCCCCGGGTCTTCCCGGCGTCGAAAAAGGGCCAGCGCAGCTGCACCCCCACGGCCCACTGCTCCCGCCGGAAATCGAGCCGGTCCCATTCCTCGGAGCCGAACCCGTATTCCCCCCGCAGGCCCACGGTGGGCTTGTTCTCGGCCTCGGCCAGGTTGAGGTTCTTCTCGGCCATCTCCCGGGCCCGGGCCAGGGCCGCGAGTTCGGGCCGCCGCTCCCAGGCCCGCTCGATCACGGCCCCCAGGTCCCCCACCGCCAGCGGCTCCTGGGCGAGCTCGCCCACGGGCTCCAGGGGGGCGTCCTGGGGCCGGGCCAGCAGGTTGTTGAGCCGGGCCTGGGCCTGGCGCACCCGGTTCTGGGCCTGGATCACCGGGGGCCGGGCGTTGGCCACGGCCACCCGGGCCCGCACCACCTCGAACTCGTTCACGACCCCCGCCTCGAAGCGCTTCTGCGCCACCTCCAGGTGCCGCTGCCTCTGGGCCAGGGTTTCCTGGGCCACCTCCACCAGCCGGCGGGCGAGAAGGAGGTCGTAGAACGCCTCGTGCACCCGGAGTTTCACGTCCCGCTCCACGGCCTGGAGCTCCCAGGAGGCCTGCTCCCGGGCCACCCGGGCGATCTCGATCGCGGTGGACACCCGGCCCCAGGAAAACAGGATCTGATCCAGGGTGCCCTTGATCTGGTAGAAGTTCGTGGCCTCGGGCTGGATGAAGCCCCCGAACGTGTCGAGGAAGCTCTCGTCGTAGCTCCGCCGGTAGGCCGCCTCGACCCCCAGTTGGGGGTAGACCTGGCTCTTCACCTCGGTGATCTGCCCCTCGAGCCGGCGGAGCTTCTCCCGGGCCCGCCGGACCTCGTGGTTCTGCTCCAGGGCCAGCGTGACCGCGCCCGGGAGGTCGAGCCGGAGCGGTTCCGCGGCGCCGGCGGCCGCGCCCCACAGCAGGACGACGGCGACGGCACAGATGCCTCGCAGCCAAGCCCGTTTCATGGCCATCCTCCCCGCGGCGACCCCGCCGCGTACGGTGCTGAATGAAAATTCAGGCGCGTACGGTACGCCGGGGGAGGGGGGTGTTGCAACCCCGGGAACGTGGCGGTCGGGGCGCGGCCGGGGTACACTCGGGGCTCACCCGGCCCGGACGCCGGGGCGGAGGCGCGGGATGCGAAAGGCCGAGCGGTTCTCGAACCCCTGGAAGCGAACGGGGGTGTTTGCCTGCGACCACGTGGCGCACCAGGACTTTGCGGGGTCGGTGAGCCCGTACCACGTGCTCCGGGAGAAGGGATGCTATCCGCGGGGGTGCCTCTACTTCCGGTGGCGGTGCAAGCGGCTCGAGAAGGGCAAGCGGTGCAAGCGGAAATTCCGCCACGTGGGCCGCTTGTGCCGGGGGTGCCCCGAGTACGACGAGGAGAAGGTTCACCAGCAACCCCGGCTTCTGCTCACGCCGGGGCAGTGGCTCGACTTCCGCAGGGAGCTGGAGGCGTTCGAGCGCTGGTTCGACGAGACGGTCGGCCGGCGCGTGGAGGTGTCGGGGGAGGTGGCCGAGGTCAAGCCCAGCTTCGTCCAGGAGGTGGACGCCGGGAGCCGGGTGCACTACCGGGGGTTCCTGGTGGTGCTCGCCGGCGCCCACCTCGGCTGGACCCGGATCGACGCCCCGGTGTACCTGCGGGTGTCCCGCGCGGCCCAGGACCGGCACGGGTTCCGGGCGGGGGACCGGATCGAGTGCCTGGGCGAGGTGGCCCAGGACCGCGGCCGCATCGTGATCCGGAGGGTGGGCCGGGTGGAGTTCGGCGGCCGGGGCACGGGCCGGGTCTGGACCGCGGCCGAGGGCCTCGTGGCCAAGGCCGCGGCCACGGCGTTCTCCCACCAGCCCGAGACGTGCCTCCGGTGCCCCGGCGGAACCCTCCTCGACGTGTACCGGGACGACGGCGGGGGCGTCCGCCACCACCGGCGGCTCCTGTGCCTCGAGGGGCTCCCCTCGCCGGATCTCTGCCCCCGGTGGACCGGGGCGGCTGGGCGGCTAGGCGGCTAGGCGGCCGGGCGGCTGGGCGGCTAGCTGCCAGGCCGCCCAGCTGCCACGCTGCCTCGCCACCCAGTCGCCCCGCCTGACGAAAGGAGACGGTCTTTGGCGATCCCGTGCAGTCCCGACCTTCGGTGGCGCCTCGTCCGGGTGGCCCAGGGGCTCGAGGCCCCGGACCTCCTGGTGCGGGGGGGCCGGGTGTGGAACGCGTTCACGGGGGAGGTCACCGAGGCCGACGTGGCCGTGTGCGCCGACCGGATCGCCCGGGTGGGACCCTGGGACGGCCCGGTGGGGGAGGGGACGGCGGTCCTGGACGCCCGGGGCCTCGCCGTGGTGCCCGGGTACATCGAGCCCCACACCCATCCCTGGCCGTTCCACAACCCCCTGGCCCTGGCCGAGGCCGCCGTGTGCCGGGGCACCACCACCCTGGTGTACGACAACCTGCTCCTCTACCTGGCCCTGGGGCCGGACCGGTTCGCCGAGCTGGCCGGGGCGCAGAGCCGGGCCGCCCTGGGCCGGGTGTTCTGGGTGGCCCGGATCGCGAGCCAGTCCTGGTTCCCCGAGGAGGCCGAGGTGTTCGGGGAAGAACCGATCCGGCGGCTCCTCGACCGGCCCGAGGTGCTGTGCACCGGCGAGATGACCCGGTGGACCGATTTCCTCCGGCCCGACCGGGCGCCCCGGCTCCTCGGTCGCATCGAGGACGCCCGGGCCCGGGGCAAGTTCGCCGACGGCCACACCGCCGGGGCGAGCTCCCGCCGGCTCCCGGCCCTCGCGGCCGCCGGGATCCGGTCGTGCCACGAGGCCATCACGGCCGAGGAGGCGCTCGAACGGCTCCGGCAGGGCCTGTGGGTGCTCCTTCGGAACTCGAGCCTCCGGGAGGACCTGGAGGCGCTCCTGCCCGTGCTCGATCAAACCGCCTTCCACGACCGGATCACCCTGACCACCGACGGGGCCAAGGCCCACCAGATCGTGCGCAAGGGCCTCACCGACCACCTGATCCGGACCGCCCTGGAGGCCGGGGTGCCGGAGCACACCGCCTACGCCCTGGCCACCCGGAACGCCGCGGCGTTCCTGGGGCTCGACCAGGACCTGGGGGCCGTGGCCCCGGGGCGATGGGCCGACCTCAATCTCCTTGCCGACCTTCACGACCCCACCCCGGTGGCCGTGGTTGCGGGCGGCCGGCTCGCGGCCCGGGAGGGGCGGCTCGTGGTCCCGGCCCCGAGCGCGTCGTTCCCCTGGGCCGAGGCGTACCGGGGAGGGGAGCCGCCCGTGCCGGACTGGGGGCCCGAGCGGTTCGTGTTGCCCCCCCACGCGCCCGACCCGTTCCCGGCGGGCCGGCTCGCGAACGCGGTCATCACCCGGGAGGAGCCGGTGGCCCTCGAGCGCCGGGGCCCGGGCCTCTGGCCCGCCCACGCCCAGGCCCACGTGCTCGCCCTCACCGACCGCACCGGGCGCTGGATCGGCCGGGGGGTGATCCTGGGGCTGGGGAGTGGACTCCGGGCCGTGGCCAGCACCTACACCACCAACGCCGGCATCCTCGTGGCCGGTCGGGACCCGGAGGCCATGGCCGAGGCCCTCGGGCGGGTCCGGGCCATGGGCGGGGGGATCGCCGTGGTCGGGGAGGACGGGGCGGGGGCGCGGGAGTTCCCCCTTCCCCTGGCCGGGATCCAGATGCCGGGCCCCTTCGAGGGGGCCGCCGAGGCGGCCTCGGCGTTCCAGGCCGCGATGGAGGCCGGGGGGTACACCCATTCCGACCCCAACTACACGCTCCTGTTCCTCTCGTGCGACTTCCTGCCGGATCTGCGGCTCACCCGGCGGGGCTGGATCCGGATCAAGACCGACGAGGTGCTCTTGCCGGCGGAGGCGTTGGGATGAGGGCGCCCGCCCGGGAGAGCCGCTGGCCGGTCGGCGTGCTCCTCCTCGCCGGGGTGGCCTGGCTCGGGGTGGGGCTCTCGGCGCTTCGGCGCCCCCCGGCCGAGTTGCCGCCGCTTACGCCCCGGGCCGAGTGGGAGCGGCTCCTCGCGGGGGAGCCCCTGGACCTCAACCGGGCCACGGCCGTGGACCTCGGGGCCCTGCCGGGGATCGGCCCGGCCCGGGCCGAGGCCATCGTGGCCGAGCGGGAACGGAGGGGAGGGTTCCGCACCGTGGACGATCTCCTCGCCGTCCCGGGCATCGGCCCCAAGACCCTGGAGCGCCTGCGCCCGTTTCTCACCGCGGCCCCCCCCGACCGCCGACCGTAGACCGAAGACTGAAGACTGAAGACTGAAGACCGCCGACCGTAGACCGCAGACCGACGTTCGCCGTACGGAGTCTCCCATGCGCATCTTCTTCACCGGAGCCACAGGGTTCGTGGGAAGCCGGCTCGTTCCGTTCCTGCGGCAGGCCGGGCACGAGGCCGTGCTGCTCGTGCGCCCGTCGGAAAAGACCGGGTCCGTGCCCGCCTGCGACCAGCTCGTCACGGGAAACCCCATGGAGTGGGGTCCGTGGTGGAAGCCGGTGGCCGAGTGCGGGGCGGCCGTGAACCTGGCCGGGGCCCCGATCGTGGGCAAATGGACCCCCGAGAAGAAGCTCGCCATCCGGGAAAGCCGCGTCCGGACCACCCGGAACCTGGTGGACGCGATTCCCAACGAGGCGAAGGGATTCCCCCTGGTCAGCGCCTCGGCCGTGGGGATCTACGGCGACGCCGGGGAGCGGGAGCTCGACGAAACGGCCCCGCTGGGGACCGACTTCCTCGCCAAGGTGGCCCGGGACTGGGAGGCCGAGGCCCTCAGGGCCCGGGAGAAGGGCGCCCGGGTGGTCGTCACGCGCTTCGGCATCGTGCTGGGCCCGGGGGGCGGGGCGCTCGCCGAGCTCGCCAAGATGACCAAACGGTTCCTGGGGGGGCCGATGGGCTCGGGCCGGCAGTGGTTCTCGTGGATCCACCTCGAGGACCTGTGCCGGGCGATCCGGTTCCTGCTGGAGCGGCCCGACCTGGAGGGGGTGTTCAACCTGTCGAGCCCGAACCCCGTGCGCCAGATCGATCTCGCTCGCACCCTGGGCCGGGTGCTCGGCCGGCCGGCGTTCACCCCGGCCCCGGCGTTCGCGGTGAAGCTCGTGCTGGGGGAGTTCGGGAGCACCCT
>CAZUYO010000030.1:0-16295 GCA_964624725.1 uncultured Thermodesulfobacteriota bacterium | reverse complement strand
CGGCGCGCCGTGGGCAGGTGCCAGCCGGTGAGTCGGCCCACGAGGCCGGGGTCCCCCGCCTCCAAGGCTTCCACGAGGTCCGGCCGGAGCGCCAGCAGTTGCCGCGCCGCGGCCGGGTCCATGGCCCCGGCCCGCAGCGGCTCGAGGGGCGGGGCCACGAGTTGCCGGAAAAAGAACCCATGCAGCCCCTCGCCGGCGCCGTATTCGGCCCGGTACCGTTCCTCCGCGTCGGCCAGGCATAGCCGCAGGGCCACGGCCGGTGCGTCGTTGACCGCCCGGTAGGTGCGCAGGGGGCCCATCTGCTCGAACCCGAACAGTCTCGTGTACAGGCGGGCGTGGCGCGGGTGACAGGCCACCACGAGGTCGGTCACCCCGATCTTGCCGGCGTAGTGGTACATGAGCCGCACCAGGTTCAAGATCAGGAGCAAACTCACCGATTCGTAGGAGGGAGCCACGGCGAGCCCCGAGATCTCCGCCGGCCGGGTCCCCGTCCGCAGGCGGTCGAGCTCCTTCCGGTACAGGGCGTCCATGGGCAGCCCGAAGGACCGGGTGTCGGGGATCAGGCTGAAGGTGGCCAGGGTCCGGGCCGGGGTCGCGGCCACGAACGTGGCGGACTCGGGCAGCAGGTTGTAGTGGGTGTACCGGAGACCCAGCGGGTCGGGGCGAAGAAGGCCCTTCGCCAGGTAGTTTTGATAGAGCAGCGAAAAGGCGCCCCGGAGCTCGGGCCACCGGGACGCCTGGGAAAACCGGATCGGGGCGGCGGAAGGGCCGGCCGACAGCGGAACCCGAAGCAGGGTCTCGGCCTTCTTGCACGCCGATGCGATCATGGGGCGATCCTCCTGGGATGGTCGGCGAGGGCCAAGCGAATCAAAGCCCACCCGGCATGCATGTGCCGTGCCTCGCCGCCTTGGCCGAAAAAGCCCGGGAAACCGTCGCCGGCCGCGGCCCGGAGGGAACGGTTTCGGAACGCGGGCCGGGCGGGTGTCCCCCAAACGAAACACAACCCCGAGGCCGGGGGGACGCGGCGGCAGGGTATCCGGTGGGAAACGTGTTGTCCATAGAAAATCCGCCTTGCGTTCCCATTTTGCCTCAGGCAGGCTGGCACCCGGCGCCCTCCGGGCCGGGTTGCCGGGGAAGTGTACAAAAACAAAAATTTGCGTCAAGGTTTTAGGTATGGTTTTGCGGGCCATCTGCGACGCGGGAGGGCCGGTGAGAGAGAAAAAGAGGGACGCGGGCGGGTCCGTGCCGGACGAGCTCCGCAGGGATCGGCGGCGCAGCATCCGGATGGCCCCGGACCGGGGCATCCAGAAACCCAACGTCAAGGTGGCGGAACTCCGGGAGGAGTTCGAGACCGCCTTCCGCATGGTCCACGACGTGTACGTGGACATGGGGTACGCCGAGCCGCACCCTTCGGGGCTCAGGGCCACGCTCCACCAGCTCATCCCCAGCACCCTCGTGTTCCTGGCCCGGGACGAGACCCGGATTCTCGGGACGGTGAGCCTCATCTTCGACGATCCCGACGGGATGGGGCTCCCGATGGACGTGCTCTACCGGGAGGAGTTGGCCGCGTTCCGGGACGCGGGGGCGCGGCTGGCCGAGGTCTCGGCCCTGGCCGTGGACTCCCGCTACCGGTGGCTCCTGATCGACGAGGAAGGGCGGCGGCGGGGGCTCTTCTGGCTGTTGCACCAGGCGGTCCTGTACTACGCCCGAGAGCGGGGGGTGGACCACCTGGTGATCACCGTGAACCCCCGGCACGTGCCGTTCTACGAGCGGCTGTACCTCTTCGAACGGTTCGGGGAGGTGAAGCCCTACGACTCCGTGCGGGGGGCGCCTGCCGTGCCGCTCCAGCTCGACCTGAACCGGTTGCCGGAACGGCTCGACCGGGCCATGAGGGAGAGCGACCGGATGTTCGGGCTGGGCCGGTTTTTCTTCCGGTTGGAGCACGGGTTTTTCCAGGGGGACGAGCGCCGGCCGGGCCTCGACGCCGGGACGGCCTGGGACCTGGCGGTTCGGTCGGGAGCCCTGGACCGCGCCCGGCCGGAGGACCGCGACGGGTTTGCCAAGGCCCACGGCTTTCCCTCGGCGGAGGCGTACCGGGCCTGGGCCGAATCCCGGGGGGAGGCCCCATGGGTTCGTTCGGAAAGGTCCTGACCCTCGGCATCATCCGGGCGGCCGGGCTCCCCCACCGGCTGCTGGGGCTCGCGTTTCGGAAGAACGCGAGGCGGCCCGCCCTTGACGACGGCACCCCCTACGCCCGGTTGGGGGACCGGGTGCGGCGGTTGGCGGGGGCCTGGCGCGCCTCCGGGGTTGCCCCGGGGGACCGGGTGGTCATCGATCTCCCCAACGACGCCGCCTTCGTGGAGGCGCGGCTCGCCTGCCTGTGGCTCGGCGCCGTGGCCGTGCCGGTGCCGCCCGGCACCGGGGACGACCGGTTGGGCTGGATCGCCGAGGCCGTGGGGGCGCGGGCGTACCTGGGGTGTCGGCCGGATGTCCTCCCGGGGGTCCCGGGCCTGTTGGTGGATCCCCTCACGGGCGACCGGGAGGCGTACGAGCGGGCCCTGGGATCGGCCGCGCCGCTCCCGAGCCCCGTGCCCCGCCCGGCCGACGGGCTCGTCACGATCAATTTCACCTCGGGCACGACCGGCGAGCCCAAGGGGGTCATGAGCACGGGCCGGGGATGGGGGGCGAGCCTCTACCACGCCCTGCGGGAGAACCGCACCCCCGTGGGCCGTGACGAGGTGTTCCTCCACGCGATCCCCCTGGCCACGGCGGGCTCCACCCTGATCCTGCCGGCCGTGCTGTCGGGGGCGAAAAACCTCTTCCTCCCGGCCTGGGACCCAGATCGGGCCGCCGAGTGGGTCGAGACCCGGGGGGTGACCCGGATCTTCCTGACCCCGACCATGCTCGCGGAGTTCGCGGACGCGGTGCGGGCCACCCGCCGGGACACCCGGTCGCTCCGGGCGGTCATCTATGGCACCGAGGGCGCCCCCCCGGCCCGGATCCGCAAGGCCCTCGGGGTGCTGGGGCCGGTGCTCCAGCAGGGGTACGGCATGGCCGAGGCGCTCCCGCCGGTGTGCCTGCTGCACCCCGAGGAGCATCTGCGCGGGGAGCTCCTGGCGACGGCCGGGCGTCCCACCCGGGCCGTGGACCTGCGGATCACCGACCCCGAGGGCCGGCCGCTGCCGGCCGGGGAGGCGGGGTCGATCCGGGTCCGGGGCCCCACGGTGTCGCCGGGCTACTGGAACCGGCCGGACCTCACGGCCGCGACCCGGTCGGGGGGGTACTACATCACGGGCGACCTCGGGTTCCTGGACGGGGAGGGGTACCTCCACGTGTTGGGCCGGGAGGGCCGGGTGCCTTCCCCGGAGGCCCGGGCGCTATGGGACTGGGCCGAGGCCCGGCCGGACGTGGCCCTGGCCTGGGTGGGGAACTCCCCGGACGGGTTCGTCCTGCGCGTGGTCCCGGCTCGGGGCCGCCGGGTCGACCCGGAAGGGCTGGCCCGCGAGGCGCCCGTGGCGTGTCGCGTCGCGATGGAGCCCGAGGCCCCGAAGACCGGAAGCTACAAGCTCGCCATCGGGTGACGGGCGCCCTACGCCTCAAGCCGCGCACCCGCCCGGCCGAAGGGAAGGGGGGCGACGCCCGCTCGGGGAAAAGCCTTTTGGCCTCCCAGCCTTCCAGCCTGCCAGCAAAAAAGGACCACGCGAGGACTGCCATGGCCCGGATCCTTCTCTGGAACTCCTTGACGACCCGCCGCCGGTCGGCGAGCGATACCTTTTTCGACAACGGTCTCGGGGTGCTGGCGGCCCACCTGGAGGACCACGGGCACGAGGTCTGGCTCGAGGACTGGGCCACGGACCACGTGTTTCGGGATCTCGCCGTGGGGCCGATCGCCCGGCTCCTGCGGCCCACCTACGCCTTCCTCCTGGGCCGGAGGGGCGAGGGCCCCCCGCCCCGGTGGGTCAAGGCGGTGGGCGCGGCCACCGTGGCCCTGCAGGAGGCCCAGTCGGCCCTCCAGCGCCGGGCCATGGAGGCGCGGCTCAGCGATCTGGCGTGGCGGGTCGTGGAGGAAGGGGTCCCGGTGGTGGGCGTGAAGCTGTGGTACGGCGAGGCCTTCGGGTGGGCGCGGCGGTTCGCGGAGTTGGTGCGGGAGCGGGCCCCGGAGGTCCTCCTGCTGGCCGGCGGCTACCACGCCACCCTGTACGAGGAGGAGGTGCTCCGGCGAAGCCCCTTCGACCTGGCCGTCCGGGGGGAGGGGGAGTTCGCGCTCACGAAGATCCTCGATCTCGTGGACGCCATGCCCGGGGCGCCCAAGGAGGAACTTCTCCGGGCGATCGCCGGCCGGCGGTTCGAGAACGCCATCTGGCGCGAACCCGACGGCGAGATCCGCAAGGGAAGAAAGCGGCCGGTCAAGCTCGTGAAGAAGGCCGTGCCCCGCTACGGGGAGCGACCCGGCAAGGTGCGGATCCACGTGCTCCTCGAAAGCCTCGGGTGCCCCTGGGGCAAGTGCCACTTCTGCGTCCATCCCCATTTCTACAAGAAGTACGTGCCCCGGCCCGTGGAGGACGTGGTGGAGGAGATGCGGGCCATGGTGGCCCAGGGCGTGGGCATCTTCCGGTTCGCCGGCTCCGACACCCCCCCGGCCTTCGGGGCCCGGATCGCCGAGGGCATCCTCGAGGCCGGCCTCCAGGTGCGCTACGGCATGGGGAGCCGGGCCGTGCGGAACGCCTCGAACCCCGAGGTGTTCGAGCGGGTGGTGCGGCAGTACGAGATCATGGCGCGCTCGGGGCTGCGGGCCGTGTTCATCGGCGGCGAGACCGGCCACGACCGGATCAATGAGGTGGTCATGAACAAGGGCGTGACCCGGGCCGACCTGGTGGCCACCGCCCGCGCCATCCGGGAGGCCGAGCGGCGCACCGGGATCCACGTGGACATCTCGCTCGCGCTCATCTACCCCACGCCCCTGGTCGAGGGCATCACGGACGACGACGTGTTCCGGGCGAACCTGGAGCTGCTGCGGGAGTTCGGGCCGGACTCCGTGATGGTCACCCCCCCCGGTCCGTTCAAGCACAGCCGCTGGTACACCGAGCGCGAGCGGTTCGGGTTCGAGTTCGACGACGCGGTGATCCCGTCGGCCATGGAGTACGAATACGTGCTGTACAAGCCGCCGGAACTGTGGCCCCGGCTCGAGGTGGGGCTCCAGGGCCGGAGCTTCGTGGAGCTCCTGAACGAGTGCGGCCGGTTCCGGAAGGCCGTGGAAGCCATGGGCATCCCCACCGACATCTCCGACGAGCATTTCCTGATGCTGCGGGCCGCCGGGTACGAGGGCCGGGAGGGGGCCGAGGCGTTCAAACGGGAGACCCTCCTGGACATCGTGTCCTGCGACTATCGCACCCTGCTTCGGGTGTCGGAGCGGATCAACGCCGAAAGCCGCCGCCTGGCCCACCTGTCCCTTGGGGCCGATCCCTCGCGGGCGGCCACGGCCGCCTGAGGGCCGGGCGCACCCGGGCCCGGGAGTTCCCCCGGGCCCAAAATCACCCGGGGGGAACCGCCGGCGCACGGGGCATCCGGCCGGGCGGGAGCGCAGCGTCCGGCGCCGGCAAGAACCACGTTCCGCCGGAGCCGGTCTCCCCCCGCGTCCGGCGAGATCTTCGTAGCCCTCCCGAGGAGCGCTCCCGTGGAAAACCGGCGTCAGGCCTGGGTCCTGTTCGGGGTCCTGGCCGCCATGTACTGCTTCTCCCAGTTCTACCGCATGAGCACGGCGGTGATCGCCGTGGACCTCGATCGGGAGTTTGGGCTCGGCCCGGTGCGCCTCTCGGTCCTGGGGGGCGCGTTTTTCTACGCCTTCGCGTCGGTGCAGATCCCCCTGGGCCTCGCCCTGGACCGGTGGGGTGCCCGGCGGATCCTGATCGGCGCCACCGCCCTGGGGGCGGCCGGATGCGTCCTGTTCGCCCTGAGTCCCGGCTGGTACGGGCTTCTCGCGGGCCGGGTGCTCATGGGCCTCGGCATGGCGCCGGTGCTCATGGGGAGCTTCAAGTTGTTCGCGAGGTGGTTTCCCGCGGCCGCCTTCGGCCGGGTGTCGGGGCTCATGCTGGCCGTGGGTACCCTGGGGTCGCTCCTGGCCGCGACCCCGCTGGCCGAACTGGTGGGGCGGGTGGGCTGGCGGGCGTCGTTCCTGGGCTTCGGGGTGGCCACGCTGGCGATCACGGGGGTCCTGGCCGCGGTGGTCCGCGATCGGCCCCAAGGGGACCCCGGAGGCGGCCCGGGGCGTTCCTCCCTGGGGGGATTGTTCCGCCTGATCCGGATGCCGGGGTTTTGGGCGATGCTGCCCCTGGCCCTCACCGGGTACGCCGCGGTGGCGAGCGTGCAGGGGCTGTGGGGCGGGCCCTTTTTCATGGAGAGCCTGGGGTACTCCCGGGTGGAAACCGGGAACATCCTCTTCCAGTTGGGCCTCTTCACCGCCCTCGGGAGCGCAGCGGGAGGGGTCCTGTCGGACCGCTGGATCCCGAGCCGCAAGTGGGTGGTGGTGGGCGGGAACGCCCTGGGGCTCGTGTTTCTGCTGCCCCTCTTGGGCGTCGCCCGGCCCCCGACGCCGGCCGGCTGGGGCGTGGCGCTCGGGGCGTTCGCGCTCTTCTCGGCGTTCCGGTCGCTTCTGTACGCCCACGTGAAGGAGCTCGTGCCCGAAGGGTACGAGGGCACGGCCGTGACCGCGGTGAACTTCTTCGTGATGCTGGGTCCGGCGCTCCTTCAGCAGGCCATCGGGGGGGTGCTCGCGGTACGGCCGGGCGCGTACGAGGCGGCCTTCGGGGTGCTGGTGGCCGGCCTCGGCCTCGGCACGTTGGCCTACCTGGCCACCCCCGACACCCACCCCTCCCGCCAGAGCTCCGGGGGGCAAGGGGCGTAGGAACGCAGGGGGCCTCCCGGCCCCGGCCAGCCCCCTACCCACCATCTCTGTTTCCCGTGTCACCGAGAGAACCGTTTGTCGCGGCGCCCTTCCCGATGGGGCGGGGGGGCGGCGGCGCCCCGGGTGTCTCCGGCCGAGTGCCCCCCTGTGGCAAAAAGGGGTCAAGTTCCGAAGCGCACCTGCCGATCCATGCCGCGAGGGCGGGACGGAACCCGTAACCCTGGCCGGGAGGAGTCGGTTGATCCGAGTGCTGGTGGTGGACGACTCGGCCTTCATGCGGAAGGCCCTCCAGAAAATGCTCGAGGAGGACCCGGAAATCCGGGTGGTGGGAACCGCGCGGGACGGCCTGGAGGCGCTCGCCAAGGTGCGGGACCTCGACCCGGACCTGGTGACCCTCGACGTCGAGATGCCCCGAATGGACGGCCTGGAGACGCTCGAGCGGATCATGGCCGAATCGCCTCGGCCGGTGGTCATGGTGTCGAGCCTCACGGAAGAGGGGGCCGAGGTGACGCTCCGGGCCCTGGACCTCGGGGCCGTGGACTACCTGCCCAAGAACATCGGCGCGAACGTGCTGGAGGTCGTGAAGATCCGGGAGGCGCTGCGGGCCAAGGTCAAGGCCGTGGCGCGCAGGAAGGGGCGGATCCCGCCGACGGCCCCGCCCCCGGGGGAGACGGTCGCGCCGGCCCCGGCGCTGGGGCCCGCCCGATTGGTGGCGATCGGGGCGTCCACCGGCGGGCCCCCGGCGCTGCAGAAGGTGTTTGCGGCCCTGCCCGGGGGGCTGCGGGCCCCGGTGGTGGTGGTTCAGCACATGCCCAAGGCGTTCACGGGCGCATTTGCCAAGCGCCTCGACGCCGCCGGCGGGCTTGTGGTGAAGGAGGCGGAGTCCGGCGACCGCCTCGAGCCCGGGCGGGGGTTCGTGGCCCCCGGCGGCCGGCACCTGGTGGTCCACCGAGACGGCCGGGGGTTGGTGCTCCAGGTCACGGAGCGGCCGGCCGACACCCTGCACCGTCCCAGCGTGGACGTGACGTTCCGGTCGGTGGCCCAGGTGCCGGTTCCCGACACCTTGGCCGTGGTGCTCACGGGTATGGGGTCCGACGGGGCCGAGGGGGCCCGGGCGCTCCGGAGCAAGGGGGGGCGGGTCGTGGCCCAGAGTGCGGAGACCTGCGTGGTCTACGGGATGCCGCGGGCCGTGGTGGAGGCGGGGGCGGCCGACATGGTCCTCCCCCTGGAACGGATCGGCCCGGCGATCCGGGAGGCGGCGTCATGAGCCTGGAGCGGTTGGTGGAAGTGATCGAGGGGTCGGGGGAGATCCCGACGATCGGGGCGGTGGCGGCCGAGGTCATGCGCCTCACCCGGGACCCGGGGGCGGATTTCGGCAAGCTCGCCGCCGTGGTGGAAAACGACCCGGCCCTGGCCGCCAAGGTCCTTCGGGTGGCCAACTCGCCGTTCTACGGGTTGCGGGGCGAGGTGGCCTCCGTCGAGCGGGCGGTGGCCCTTCTGGGGATGACCCAGGTCCGGAACATCGTGCTCTCCCTCTCCTTGATCCGCGATTTTTCGGGCGCCTTCGGCGGCGGGGCGTTCCACTGGGACCGGTTCTGGGAACACTCGGCCGGCGTGGCCCTGATCGCCGAGACGATGGGGCGGATGCTCCGGGTCCCTGCCACGGGCAGCGAGTACGCGGCCGGTCTTCTCCACGACGTGGGGAAGATCCTGCTGGGCCACCACTTTCCCGAGGAGTTCGGCCGGTGCCTCGACCTGGCGGCCCGGCGGCAGGTGGCCCTCTACGAGGTGGAACCCGAGGTGCTCGGCACCGACCACGCCCATCTGGGCGGGTGGTTGGCCGAGCGGTGGGGGTTCCCCGAGGCCCTGCGGGCGGCCATCCGGGACCACCACGACCCGGGTCGGGCCGGCGGGCACCAGACCCTGGCGGCCCTGGTGCACCTGGCGGACCTTTTTGCCAAGGCGAAGCAGATCGGGTTCGGGGGCGACCGGGTGGCGGTGTGCTTCACCGACGACCCGGCCTGGAGGCTCCTGGAGGCGGCCCGACCGGAGCTCAAGGACCTCGATCTCGCCCGGTTCACCCTGGAACTCGACCAGGAGGTCGAGATGGCCCGGGCGCTGGCCCGGTTGGGGGGGGAGTCGTGACGGGGGCGCCGGAGTTGGGGCGGCCGCGCCTCCAACTGAGCCCCCGGGAGTTCGGACGGATCCGGGAGTTCCTCTACGAGCGAAGCGGCCTCTTTTTCGCGGAGAACAAGAAGTACCTGCTCGAGAACCGCATGTCTCGGCTCCTCGAGGCCGCCGGGGCGACCACCGTGGACGAGTACCTGACCCTCCTGGCCTCCCCCGCCCGGGGGCGCCAGGCGCTCATGGAACTCCTGGACGCGGTGACCACCCACGAGACCTCGTTCTTCCGGCACCGAACCCAGCTCGAGGCGTTCCAGCGCCAGGTGCTGCCCCAGCTCCTGGAGGGCCTCAAGGCGCGCGGCCGGCGCAGCCTTCGCATCTGGAGCGCGGCCTGCTCCTCGGGGGAGGAGCCCTACACGCTGGCCATGCTGATCCTCGAGGCCCTGGGGCCGACGTTGGGCGGTTGGGACGTGCGGATCTACGGCACCGACATCGCCCAGTCCATGATCCGCAAGGCCAAGGTGGCCGAGTACACCAAGTACTCGTTCCGGGGCACGCCGGCCTACTACGCCCAGAAGTATTTCGAGGTCCTGGGCGCCGACCGGTTCCGGGTGAAGGACGAGGTCCGCCGGCTCGTGGAGTTCGGCATCCTCAACTTCGCCGACGACCTGCGCATGGGCCGGATGCGGGGGTTTCAGGCCATCTTTTGCCGAAACGCCCTGATCTACTTCGACAAACCCGCGAAGCAGAAGTTCGTGGACCACTTCTACCGGGCGCTGGATCCGGGGGGGTACCTGTTCATCGGCCACAGCGAGTCGCTTCACGGGGTGACCGACGCCTTCAAGCTGATCCACTTCCCCGGCGCGATGGCCTACCGGAAGCCCCCCGAACCCTGAGCCCCCGCGCACGAGGTTTCCATGTCGACCGACCGCATCGCCCCCGATATGGCCGAGATCTTCCCGGACTACCTGGCCGACGCCCGGGAGTGCCTGGACCGCACGGCCGAGATCCTCCTGGCCCTGGAGCGCGGGGAGGCGGACCCGGAAACCTACGCCGAGCTGTACCGCCAGATGCACATCATCAAGGGGGGAGCCGGGCTCATGGGGTTCGGGACGATCGAGGGCCTGACCCATGCGGCCGAGGAGGCCCTGGCCCCGGTGAAGCGAGGCGAGCGGCCGTTCACCCCGGAGCTCGCGGCGGCCCTGCTCACGGCCCACGACACCGTCCGGAGCCTCCTCGATGAACTGGAGAGCGCGGGGGAGACCCGCACCGACCCCTCCGCGGCCGTGGCGGCCCTCCAGGCCGCGGCCGAGGGGAAGGGTTCGGTCCCGGTGCCGGAGAGCCCCCCCAGTCCCCCCGAGGCCCCCCCGAGCGCGGCGACCCCGGCGGCGGACGACGACGTGGTCCAGGAGTTCTTCGTGGAGGCCTGGGAGCTCATGGAGGAGCTGGAGCAGGACCTCGTCTCCCTCGAGGAGACCCCGGACGACATGGACCTCCTGAACAAGATCTTCCGGGCGGCCCACACCCTCAAGGGGTCGAGCTCGTTTCTCGGCTTCGAGGCGATCAGCCGGGTGACCCACCGGGTCGAGGACGTGTTCAACAAGCTTCGCAAGGGCGAGATGACCGCCACCGGCGAGGTCATGGACGTGGTCCTGGAGGCCGTGGACCGGGTCCGAAGGCTGCTCGAGGCGGCCCAGGGGGGCGAGGCCGGGCCGGCCGTGGACGACGTGCTGCGCGCCTTGGACGAGGTCCTGGAATCGGGCCGGCCCAAGCGGCTGGGGGAGATCCTGGTGGAGGAGGAGGGGGTTCCTCCCGAGGCGGTGGAGGCGGCCCTTCAGAGCCAGGAGCCCGGAAAGCCCCTGGGGCAGGTGCTGGTGGAGCGAAAGGTGGTACCGCCCGAGGTGGTGGAGCGGGGGCTCGCCCGGCAAAAGGAAACCCGACAGCGTGCGCCGGAGCAGACGATCCGCGTGGACGTGGAGCGGCTCGACGCCCTCATGAACCTGGTGGGGGAGTTGGTGCTCGCCAAGAACCGGCTCAACCGGCTGCGGGCCGAGGCCGAGGAGCGCTGGGCCGGCGACGAACTCGTGGAGGCGCTGACCGAGACCTCCGCCCAGATGGACCTCGTGGCCTCGGACCTCCAACTCGCGGTGATGAAGACGCGGCTGGTGCCCATCGGGAAGGTGTTCCGGAAGTTTCCCCGGATGGTGCGCGACCTCTCCCGGAGCCTGGGCAAGGAACTGCGGCTCGAGGTGGAGGGCGAGGGCACCGAGCTCGACAAGTCGGTGGTGGAGGTGATCGGGGACCCCCTGGTCCACCTGATCCGCAACGCCGCGGACCACGGCGTGGAGGGGCCGGACGAGCGGGCGGCGGCGGGGAAACCCCGGGAGGGCGTGATCCGGCTCGCGGCCCGGCACGAGGGGAACCACATCGTGGTGGAGGTGGCGGACGACGGCCGGGGCATGGACCCGGAGAAGCTCAAACAGAAGGCCGTGGAAAAGGGGATCCTGAGCCCCCAGGACGCGGCCGGGTTGGCTCCCAAGGACGCCTTCAACCTGATCTTCGCCCCGGGGTTCTCCACGGCGGAGAAGGTGTCGAACGTGAGCGGCCGAGGGGTCGGCATGGACGTGGTGCGCACGAACATCCAGAAGCTCAACGGCATGATCGACATCGATTCCGAGTTGGGCCGGGGAACCCGGGTCGAGGTCCGGATCCCCCTCACCCTGGCCATCATCCAGGCGCTCCTCGTGCGGGTGGGCTCCGAGGTGTACGCGATCCCCCTGGTGAGCGTGGTGGAGACCGTGCGGGTGGAGCCGGGGCAGGTGAAGAGCCTCGACGGCGTGCCGGTGCTGCGGCTCCGGGACCAGGTCGTCCCGCTCGTCCACCTGGACCGGCTCCTGAACGTCGCCGGGCCCCGGGACCCCGCGCGGAGCTACGTGGTGGTGATCGGCCTGGCCGAGAAGCGGGTGGGGGTGGTGGTGGACGGGCTCCTGGGGGAGGAGGAGGTGGTGATCAAGAGCCTGGGCGGGTACCTCACCGATACGCCCGGCGTGGCGGGGGCCACGATCCGGGGCGACGGCCGGGTCACCCTCATCCTCGACGTGACCCAGGTGCTCGACCTGGCGTCCCGGCCGGAGCGGGGCCGCGTGGCCGCCTAGGGGCGGGAACGGCACGGGGACAGGGAGGTCCCGATGGGTGACGAAAGGCGGGGGTGGCGAATCGACGGAACCAGCCCGGCGGCCCAGGAGCTCCGGCGGGCCCTGGACCGGGTGGCCTCGACCCGGGTCCCGGTGCTCCTGTACGGGGAAACCGGGGTCGGAAAGCGCCACGCGGCCCGGGTGCTGCACGGGCTCGCCGGGGACGGCGAGCTCCGGTGGGCCAACGGCCGGGACGAGGAGACGCTTCGGCGGGCGGTGGCCGAGGGGGGCCGGGGGACGCTGGTCGTCACCGGGCTCGACGAGGCGCCGGCCCGGGTCCAGGGTCTGCTGCTCGGTTGGCTGGAGGCGGCGGACGACCAGGGGCCGTGGCGGTGGGTGTTCACGGCGCGCGACGACCTGGAGGACCGGGTGGCCGCCGGCCGGTTCCGGAGGGACCTGTACTATCTGGTGGCCGGATTCCCGCTCCGGGTGCCGCCCCTTCGGGAGCGTCTCGAGGACCTGCCGGCCCTGATCGAGGGCCTTGTCCGCCGCCGCTGGCCCGAGGCCGAGGTGCCCGAACCCCACCCCTCGTTCGTGCGGGAGGCGATCGACTACGCCTGGCCCGGCAACGTGAGGGAGCTCGAGGCCCTGGTCGTGACCACGTTTCCGCCGCCTCCCGACCGGCCGTGGCCAACCCCGCCGGCGTTGCGACCGAGGGCCGGCAGGGCCGCGATCCTGCCGTTCGCCGAGGCCAAGCGGCGGTTCGAACGGGACTACGTGGCGCGGCTGCTTCTGGCCACCGAGGGGAACGTGGCCCGGGCCGCACGGCTGGCCGGGAAGGCCCGGAAGGACTTCTACATCCTCATGGAGCGAACGGGTCTTCGCCCCGACCGGTTCCGGCCCCGGAGGTGGGCCCGGTGAGCCGGGTCTGGGACGACCCCCGGTTCGGCCCCCTGGCCAAGGAGCTCTACCGCCGGTGCGGGCTCGTGTTCGAGGGGGGGCAGGCGCATCTGTTTCGCAAGCGGGTCGAGCGCCGCGCCGTGGAGGCGGGGTATCCCGACGTGGAGGCCTATCTCCGTTGGCTTGCCGCCGGGGCCGAGCCGGCCGAGTGGGAGCGGCTGGTCGACCTCCTCACGGTGAACGAGACCTTTTTCTTCCGGGAGCCGGAGCACTTCGAGGTGCTCCTGGAGGAGTTCTGGCCCCGCTGGCGGACCGAGGGGCCGGTGCGGGTGTGGAGCGCGGCCTGCTCGATCGGCTGCGAGCCCTTCACCCTGGCGATCTTGCTGGCCGAGCGGGGGTGGGCCCGGGGGGTGGAGATCCTGGCGAGCGACGTGAGCCGCAGGGTGCTGGCCGAGGCCCGGGAGGGGCTGTATTCCGAGTTTGCGCTTCGCAACACCCCGGCGTACTACCGGGAGCGCTATTTCCGGCGGGAGGGCGAACGGTTCCGGCTGGCCCCGGAGATCCGGGCCCTGGTGGAGTTCCGGCAGATCAACCTGGCCGGTCCCGACCCCTGGGCCCCGCCGGGGCGGTTCCACGCCGTGTTTTGCCGCAACGTGCTCATTTACTTCGATCAGGCGGCCAAGCGCCGGGTGGTGCGGCGGCTCGTCTCGGCGCTCGCGCCCGGGGGCGTGCTGATCGTCGGCCGTTCGGAGACCCTCCTGAACGTCCCCGACGCCCCGACGGCGGTGCGCCGCAACGGCACGGTGGTCTACCAGGCGATCCCGGGGCCGCCACCCGGCGACACCCTGTTTCCGTGGAGGAGCCATGACTGAGATCGGAAAGCCGGCGGAGGACGAGATCCTGCAGCTCGTCACGTTCCACGCGGGCGACGAGGAGTTCGGCGTCAACATCCTGGAGGTCCGGGAGATCAACCGGATGATGGAGATCACCCGGGTCCCCCACGCCCCGGGCTTCGTGGAGGGGGTGGTGAACCTGCGGGGCCAGGTGATCCCCGTGGTCGATCTGCGCAAGCGGTTCGGCCTCCCCCCCAGGGAGCGGGACCGGAGCACCCGGATCGTGGTGGTGGAACTGGGGGAGAAGGTGGTGGGGTTCATCGTCGATTCCGTGAGCGAGGTGCTCCGGGTTCCCGAACGGCTGGTGGAGCCGCCGCCCCCGATCGTGGGGGGGGTCGACCGCCAGTACATCCAGGGGGTCGTGAAGCTCGACGACCGGCTCCTGATCCTCCTGGACCTGCGAAAGCTCCTGGGAACCGGCGAGGAGAAGGAACTACGGGAGTTTGAGCCGTGAAAGCCGAGATCCTGAACCCGTTCCTGGCGGCCACGCTGGATGTCCTCAAAACCATGGCCGGCATCGAGCCCCAACGGGGGCAGCCCCGCCTCAAGGGGGCCGACGAGGGGTCGTTCGACATCTCGGGGCTGGTGGGCCTGAGCGGGCAGCTCCAGGGGTATGTGGCCCTGAGCTTCCGGGAGTCCGCCGCGCTGTACGTGGTGTCCCGGTTTCTCGGGGAGCCCGTGGCGGACCTGGGCGGCCAGGTCCGGGACGGGGTGGGCGAACTCGCGAACATCGTGGCGGGGGGCGCCAAGCGCGTGCTGGCGGACCAGGGATACGACCTCAAGATCTCGATCCCCACCGTCGTGGTGGGCCGGGACCACGTGGTGAGCCGGCCCCGCGGGGTCCCCTGCATCGTCATCCCGTTTGAGACCCAGGGGGGGCCGTTCCAGGTGGAGCTGTGCCTCCGGTTGGAGGGGTAGGCGCACCCCCGCCGCCGGCGGGGGCCGGACCCTCCGGCCCACTCGGACCGGCCCTCGGCGCGGTGGTGGAGGTCGAGATCCTGGAGGTCTTCGAACCCGGCGCCGGCCGGGTGGCGCTCGGCCGGTGGACCGGGGAGGCCCGGTTCCCCCCGCACCTCGTGGCCGGGGCGCGGTTCCCGGCCCGGGTGGCGTCCCTGGGCCCCCCCGCCGTGCTCCAACCTCTCCCGGCTCCCGAGGCCAATCCGGCCAAACTTCTTCCCCCTCCGGCGTACCCCCTGGCCCGGGCCGTCGAGGCCGTGCTCTCGGCCGGGGAGGCCGACCCGGCGGCGGCGGCCGCCCTGGCCCGTCTCCTCTCCCTTCCCCGGGATCCCGGGGCCCTCGCCCCGGCCCTGGCCCGCTGGGTCCGGGCGAGCGGCCTGTTCCACGAGGCGGATCTCGCTCGGGGAGAGGTGCACGACGACGTCAAGACCCTGGCCCAAAGGCTCCTGCAGCGGGTACCCGAGGGGCCCCTGCGGGACGCCGCCGAGGCCCTGGTGCGCCACGTGGAGGCCCACCAGGCCCGGTCGATCGCCGGGGGGGAGGCGGTGATCCCCCTCGTGCTGCCGTGGCCGCAGGGGACCGTGGCGGGTGAGATCCGGCTGGAGCCCGACGGAACGGCCGGCCGCCCGGGCGGGCGAACCCGCTACCGGGCCGTGCGGGTCCGGCTGGATCTGCCCCACCTCGGCCGGGTCGAGGCCCGGGTGGCCTGGGCGCCCGAGGGGGTGCGGGTTTCCCTGGGGGCCTCGCCCCAGGTCCTACCGCTCCTGCGCCGGGAGATCGGCACCCTCCGGTCGGCCCTCGCCGGGGGGGCGGGTGTACGGCTCCTGGGCTTGGGGGTCGAGGCCCTCAGGTCCCCGGCCGAACCGGAGGCCTCCCTGTGGGAGGTTCGGGCATGAGCCCCCGGAAGAAGGCGGCGAGCCTCCGCTACCGCCCCGAGGCGGACCGGGCCCCCCGGGTCACGGCCTCGGGGCGGGGCAAGGTGGCCGAGCGCATCGTCGAGGTGGCCCGGGAGGCGGGCGTTCCCATCCGCCACGACCCGGCCCTGGCCGAGGTGCTCTCCCACCTCGACCCGGGCGAAGAGATCCCTCCCGAAACCTACCGGGCGGTGGCCGAGATCCTGGCGTTCCTCTACCGCCTCGACGGCCGCGCGGCCAAGGGATGAAGCCCGCCGGAGTCGGGCCTTCCAGGTAACTTCGGCTAGGCGGCTGGGCTGCTCGGCAGCTAGGCGGCTAAGAACCTTCGGGATTCCGGCGTTATCGCGTCGGCCAACCCGTGGGAGCGGCTTTCGAGCCGCGACCATGTCCCTTCGGGCCTTCGGCCCGGATCGCGGGGGGGACCCCGCTCCTACCCCTGAGCCCTGACTCGGGCGTTACTGTCATGCACAGT
>CAZUYO010000029.1:0-16348 GCA_964624725.1 uncultured Thermodesulfobacteriota bacterium | reverse complement strand
CCCCCGCCCCCGGGGCGACCTGGGCCACCCCCTCGGCAATGGCCCGGAGGAGCGCCTCGTAGGTCCAGTCTCCCCCGGATCGCCGCCACCGTTTGCGGACCCGCATCGAACGGTCCAAGGCGGCGACCCGGAGGTTGCTGCCCCCGAGATCGACCCCCACCCAGATGTCTTGGCGCTCCACCGTCGCCTCCCGGCCGTGCCCGTCCCCCCGCGCCGCGCAAGAGGCGCGAGTCTAGCAGCGGGGCGTCCCGTGGGTAAAGCAGCGCCGCCACCCGGCGCTTTGACACGCCTTCCCCCCCGGTGCTATCAAGCCATCCGTCCCCCCGCCCGGCACCGGGCCCTTCCGGGGGAGACCGAAACGACCCACCGCGGGGACGGCCCCGCCACGGAGGTTCCGACATGAAGATCGCGATCAGCGGGAAAGGGGGGGTGGGGAAAACGACCCTGGCCGGCTGCCTGGCCCGGTTCCTCGCGGACCAGGGGCAGACGGTGCTCGCCATCGACGCCGACCCCGACTCCAACCTGCCCTCGGCCGTGGGCGTGCCCCCCGAACGGCTCGCCGAGATCCAACCCCTCGCCGCCATGAAGGACCTGGTGGCCGAGCGCACCGGCGCCCAGCCCGGAACCATGGGGGGCATGTTCAAGCTCAATCCCAAGGTGGACGACATCCCCGACCGGTTCTGCCTGGAGCACAACGGGGTACGGCTCCTCACCCTGGGCACCGTGCCGAAGGGCGGGGGCGGGTGTCTGTGCCCCGAGAGCACCCTCCTTCGGGTGCTCATGCGCCACCTCATGGTGGGCCGCGGCGAGACGGTGATCGTGGACATGGAGGCCGGCCTCGAGCACCTGGCCCGGGGGAGCACCGAGAGCATGGACGCGTTCGTCGTGGTGGTGGAACCCGGCCAGAGGGCCATCCAGACGGCCCACCAGATCCGCCGGCTCGCCACGGACCTGGGCGTCAAGGAGGTGCTCGTGGTGGGGAACAAGGTCCGGGACGACGAGGACCGGGAGGTGATCGCCCGCGGGGTGGCCCCCATGCCGGTGCTGGGTCACCTCCGCCTCCGGGACTCCATCCGGGATGCGGACCGCAAGGGGGTGAGCCCCTACGACCTGGATCCCGGCCTGCGGGAGGAGGTGGCGGGGATCTACGCCGCGCTCCAGGGGTTCCGCAACGACCGCGGCGACTGAGCAAAAAGGGCAGGCCCTCGGGCCTGCCCTTTTCTGGTTTCCGTGTCCCTCGGCTCCGGCCGCGGGCTACTCCGCCCCGGCCTCGGCCTTCTCCTCCGGCGCCCCCTCTCCGGCGAACGGCCCGTCCACCAGTTCCAAAAGGCTCACGGGCGCGTTGTCGCCCCGGCGGTACCCGAGCTTCACGATCCGGGTGTACCCGCCCGGGCGGTCCTTGTACCGCGGCGCGATCTCCTCGAAGAGCCGGGCCACCGCGTCGCGCCCACGCACGTACGCCAGCGCCTGGCGCCGGGCGTGGAGCGTGCCCTCCCCGGCCAGGGTGATCAGCTTCTCCGCGACCCGCCGCGCCTCCTTGGCCTTGGCGTCGGTGGTCTTCACCCGGCCGTGCTCGAACAGGGAGGTCACCAAGTTCCGGAGCATCGCCTTTCGATGGGCGGTCGACCGTCCCAGCTTCCGACCCGCTTTGCGATGACGCATCTCTAACCCCTTCTTCTCGTAGGCTCAGGCTTCCTCTTCCGGGGCCCCCTCCTCCGGAGGGGTCCAACCGGGGATCTCCATGCCCAGGTGCAGGTTCATCGTGGCCAGGACGTCCTTGATCTCGTTCAGGGACTTCCGGCCGAAGTTCTTCGTCTTGAGCATCTCGGCGTCGGTCTTCTGCACGAGCTCCCCGATGTAGCGGATGTTCGCGGCCTTGAGGCAGTTGGCCGCCCGGACCGAGAGCTCCAGTTCGCTCACCTTCCGGTCGAGGTTCGGGTTGTACTCGTAGCGCTCCCCCGTGCCCTCCGCGGCGCCCGCCGGACGGGCCTCGGCCTTCTCATCCTCGTCGAAGTTGATGAAGACCTGCACCTGCTCCTTCAGGATCTTGGCCGCGTACCCCAGCGCGTCGGCCGGGGTCACGCTGCCGTCGGTCCAGATCTCCAGGATCAGCCGGTCGTAGTCGGTGCGCTGCCCCACCCGGGCCTGTTCCACCCGGAAGTTCACCTTCTCGATGGGGCTGAAGACCGCGTCCATCGCGATCCAGCCGATGGGCATGTCCTCGTCGCGCATCCGGTCGGCGGTCACGTACCCCTTGCCCACCTTCACCACCATCTCGGCCTCGATGGTGGCGCCCTCGGAGAGGGTGGCGATCAGATGGTCGGGGTTCAAGACCTCCAGGGTGCTCCCCACCTCCAGGTCCCCGGCCCTCACCTCGCCGGGGCCGGTGCGCTTGAGCCGGATGCGCTTGGGCTTGTCGGTGTGGGCGCGGAACCGGACCTCCTTCAGGTTGAGGATGAGGTCGGTCACGTCCTCCTTCACCCCGGGGATCGTGCTGAACTCATGGGGCACGCCCTCGAAGTGCACCTGACAGATCGCGGCGCCCTGGAGGCTCGAAAGAAGCACACGGCGAAGGGCATTGCCCAGCGTGGTGCCGAACCCCCGCTCCAGGGGCTCGGCCGTGAACCGGCCGTACCGCTCCGTGAGCGTGGCCTCCTCCACCTCGATGCCCTTCGGTCGGATCAACTCTTCCCAGTTGCGTTCCCTCAAGGTATCCACCCTCCGCAGCTCCTCCAAGGGGCGTCCCACCGGACGTTACTTGGAGTACAGCTCCACGATGAGGTGCTCTTCGATCGGCAGCGTGATGTCCTCGCGCTCCGGCCACTCCTTCACGGTGCCCTGGAAGGCCTTCGGGTCCACCTCGACCCACCGCGCCGTGCCCCGGCTGCCCAGGGCCTCGAGCGCCTCCTGCACCGCGGGAATCTTCCGGCTCTTCTCCCGCACCGTCACCACATCTCCCGGCTTCGTCTGGTACGACGGGATGTTCACCTTGCGGCCGTTCACCTCGATGTGCCCGTGGCGCACGAGCTGGCGCGCCTGGTTCCGGCTCACCGCGAACCCCATCCGGTACACCACGTTGTCGAGCCGGCACTCCAGGAGCCGCAGGAGGTTCTCACCCGTCACGCCCTTGCGCCGGTCGGCCTCTTGGAAGTAGCGCCGGAACTGGCCCTCCAGCACGCCGTAGATCCGGCGGACTTTCTGCTTCTCGCGCAACTGGCGACCGTACTCGGTCACCTTCTGCCGGCCCTGCCCGTGCTGGCCCGGGGGGTAGTTGCGCCGTTCCACGGCGCACTTGTCCGTGTAGCAGCGGTCGCCCTTCAAAAACAGCTTCATGCGCTCGCGCCGGCACAGCCGGCACACCGATCCGCGATACCTGGCCAAAATGGTCCTCCTTCCGGCTCGCTACGCCATCACACCCGGCGCCGCTTGGGGGGCCGGCACCCGTTGTGGGGGATCGGGGTCACGTCCTTCACCGAGGTGATGTTAAGCCCGGCGGCCGCAAGGGCCCGCACCGCGGCCTCCCGACCGGAGCCCGGCCCCTTCACAAACACCGCGATGTTACGCACACCGTGCTCCATGGCCTTCTCGGCGGCGTCCTTCGCCGCCAACTGGGCGGCAAACGGCGTGCTCTTCCGAGACCCCTTGAACCCCGCCACGCCCGCGTTGGACCAGGCGATGGTGTTCCCGCTCGGGTCCGTGATGGTGATGATCGTGTTGTTGAACGTGCTCTGGATGTGGGCCACCGCGTCCCGGATGTTCTTCCGGACCTTCTTGGTGCGCCGACTCGCTCCCTTTGCCATGGGTCCTCCGTTTGGTTCCTACGCTCTGCCCGACCGTCACCGCCGCCGGGGCCCCTTGCGGGTCCGCGCGTTGGTCCGGGTCCTCTGCCCGCGCACCGGCAACCCGCGGCGGTGCCGCAGCCCCCGGTAGCAGCCCAGATCCATGAGCCGCTTGATGTTGCCGAGCACCTCGCGGCGCAGGTCGCCCTCGACCTTGTACTTGGCGTCGATGATCCGCCGGATGCGGTTCACCTCGTCGTCGTCAAGCTGCTCGGTCTTCTTGTTGAAGTCGACCTCGGCTTCCTTGAGGATCTTCTGGGCACTGGTGCGCCCGATGCCGTAGATGTACGTCAGCGCGATCTCGATCCGCTTGTTCTTCGGCAGATCCACCCCAGCGATACGTGCCACAGGTCAACCTCCTTTTAGCCTTGCCGCTGCTTGTGCCGCGGGTTCTCGCACACCACCCGCACCACGCCTTTGCGCTTGATGATCTTACACTTGTCGCAGATCCGCTTTACGGACGGTCGGACTTTCATGAGCCTCTCCTTCGCTCGAAGGCTACTTCTTTCGGTAGACGATGCGCCCGCGGCTCAGGTCGTAGGGCGACAGCTCCACGGTGACCCGATCGCCCGGTAGAATCCGGATGAAATACTTGCGCATCTTCCCCGACACGTGGGCCAGCACCTTGTGGCCGTTGTCGAGCTCCACCCGAAACATCGCGTTGGGCAGCGGTTCCACCACCGTCCCCTCGACCTCGATCGCCTCTTCCTTCGCCATGTGCGCTCCGCCTCGCTAGCTCAGCCGCGTCAACACCTGGGGGCCCTTCTCGGTGATCGCCACCGTGTGCTCCGTGTGGGCGGCCAGGCTCCCGTCCTTGGTTCGCGCGGTCCACCCGTCCGGGTCCAGGACCACCCCCACGTCGCCGTCGTTGATCATCGGCTCGATGGCCAGCACCATCCCCGGCCGAAGCCGCACGCCCGTGCCCCGCGTCCCGAAGTTGGGCACCTGCGGCTCCTCGTGGAGCGACCGGCCGATGCCGTGGCCCACAAACTCCCGCACCACCGTGAAACCGGCGGCCTCCACGACCTCCTGCACCGCGGCCGAGATGTCGCCGACCCTCCGGCCGGGTCGGGCCTCCCGGATCCCGGCCTCGAGGGCTTCCTCCGCCACCCGGATCAGCGTCCGGGCCCGCTCGGAACACTCCCCCACGCAGACGCTAAACGCCGCGTCCCCGTAGAACCCGTCGGCCACCACGCCGAAGTCCACGCTGAGAAGGTCCCCCTCCCGCAGCACCCGCTTCGGGCTCGGGATGCCGTGCACGACCTCGTCGTTCAGGGAGGTACACAGCACGCACGGAAACGGTTCCCCCCGGTGGTTCGGCACCCCCTGGAAGGCCCCCCGCACGCCCCGGCGCTTGAGCTCCTCCCGGGCCAGGGCTTCCAGATCCCAGGTCGTCGCCCCGGGCCGGGCCGCGGTTTTCACGACGGCCAGGATCTCGGCCACGATCCGGTTCGCCCGGCCCATGGCCCGCATCTCGGCCCGGGACTTGAGGACGATCAACCCTCCAAGACCTCCAGGATCCGCCGGTAGATCTCGTCCACCGACCCCTGCCCGGGAATCCGCCGCAGAAGGCCGGCCTTCTCGTAGTACTCGACGAGCGGCGCGGTCTGCTCGTGATAGACCTTGAGCCGGGACCGGATCGTCTCCTCCCGGTCGTCGTCGCGCTGGTACAGCTCGCCCCCGCACTTGTCGCACACCCCGTCCTTGGCCGGAGGCGTGAACTTCACGTGGTACATCGCCCCGCACCCGCGGCAGGTCCGGCGACCGGTGAGCCGCTCCACGAGGTCCTCGTCGGGCACCTCGATGCTCACCACGTGGTCGATGGCCTGGCCCAGCTTCCCGAGCACGCCCTTCAGCGCGTCGGCCTGGGGCACCGTGCGCGGGAACCCGTCGAGGATGAACCCCTTGGCGCAGTCGGGCTCCTGGAGCCGCTCCTCGATGATGCCGATCACCACCTCGTCGGGCACCAGCTTGCCCGCGTCCATGTACTGCTTGGCCTTCCGGCCGAGTTCCGTGCCGTCCCGGACGGCGGCCCGCAGGATGTCCCCGGTCGAGATCTGGGGGATGCCGTACTTCTCGATGAGGCGCTTGGCCTGCGTCCCCTTACCGGCCCCCGGGGGCCCCAACAGAATCAGCCGCATCGTGTCTCCCTCCTCTCCCGAACGACGAAACGATCCCGCCCCCGGGGCGCGCCTACCGGCGTCCCCGGATCCGGCGGCCTCCCATCAGCCCCTCGTACTGGCGCGCGATGAGGTGGGTCTCGATCTGCGCCACGGTGTCGAGCGCCACCCCGACCACGATCAGAAGGCCGGTGCCCCCGAAGTAGAACGGCACCCCGAACCGGCTGATCAGGATCGTGGGCAGCACGCAGATCGCGCTCACGTAGATGGCGCCCCAGAACGTCAGCCGCGACAGCACCTTGTCGATGTACTCGGCGGTGCGCTGGCCCGGCCGGATCCCCGGGATGTACCCGCCGTACTTCTTCAGGTTGTCGGCCACGTCCACGGGATTAAACGTCACGGCCGTGTAGAAATAGCAGAAGAAAAAGATCAAGACCACGTACAACACGTCGTGGAGCCAGTTGCCCGGCGACAGCCACGCGGTCACCGTCTGCACCCAGGGGTGATCGATGAACTGCCCCACGGTCGTCGGGAACATCAGGAGCGACGAGGCGAAGATCGGCGGGATCACCCCGGCCGTGTTCACCTTCAGCGGCAGGTGGCTCGCCTGGCCGCCGTACACCCGCCGGCCCACCACCCGCTTGGCGTACTGGATCGGGATCCGGCGCTGGGCCCGTTCCACCCAGACGATGAAGAACACCACGGCCACCATCAGGACCACGAGGAACAGCACCAAAAACAGGTTCAACTGCCCGGCCTGCATCAGCTTGAAGGTGTTCGCGGCCGCCCGGGGCAACCCCGCCACGATGCCGGCGAAGATGATCAGGCTGATCCCGTTGCCGATCCCCCGCTCCGTGATCTGCTCCCCGAGCCACATGATGAACGCGGTGCCCGCCGTGAGGGTCACCACGGTCATCAGCCGGAACCCCCAACCGGGCCACAGCACCACGCTGGCCCCGCTCGGACCGGCCATGCCCTCGAGCCCGATGGCCATGCCGAAGCCCTGGATCAGGGTCAGGAGCACGGTGCCGTACCGGGTGTACTGGGTGATCTTGCGCCGTCCCTGCTCCCCTTCCTTCGAGAGCTTCTCCAGGGTCGGACTCACCACGGTGAGGAGCTGCAGGATGATCGAGGCGCTGATGTAGGGCATGATGCCCAGCGCGAACACGCTCATCCGCCGCAGGGCCCCGCCCGCGAACATGTCGATCAGGCCGAAGATGCTGCCCTGCCCCCGGTTGAAAAACTCGGCCAGCGCCGTGGCGTCGATCCCGGGCACCGGCACATGGGCGCCGATCCGGTACACGCCCAGCAGCAGAAACGTGACCAGCAGCCGGCGCTTGAGTTCCGGAACCTTGGCGAGGCCCTGCCAGTCTCCGGCCAAGTTACACCTCCTTCACCTGCCCGCCGGCCGCCTCGATCTTCTCCCGGGCCCCCTTGCTCACCCGGTGGGCCACCACGACGAGCCGGCGCTCCAACTCCCCCTTGCCGAGGATCTTGACCCCGTCCTTGAGCTTCTTGATGAGCCCCTGCTCCAGAAGGAGCGCCGGGGTCACCTCGGTGCCGTCCTCGAACCGGTTGAGGTCGCGGACGTTGACGTAGGCGTACTCCTTGCGGAAGGGGTTGCGGAACCCGACCTTGGGCAGGCGCCGCTGGAGCGGCATCTGTCCGCCCTCGAAGCCCCGCTTCACGGTGTTGCGGGCCTTCTGTCCCTTCTGGCCCCGGCCCGCGGTCTTCCCCAGGCCGGACCCCTCGCCCCGGCCCTTCCGCTTGCGCTTCGTCACCGCCCCGGCGGGGCGCCGAATGTCATGCAGTCGCATGGCGCTCTATCCTCTTCGTTCTCAGGGTTACGCCCGGATCTCGTCCACGCTCTTGCCCCGGCGGTCGGCGATCTCCCGGGGATCCCTCAGGCGCAGGAGCCCCTCCATCGTGGCCCGCACCACGTTGTGGGGGTTGTTGGTGCCGATGCACTTGGTGAGCACGTCGCGCACCCCCACCGACTCCAGCACGGCGCGCACGGCCCCGCCGGCGATCACCCCGGTACCCGGGGCGGCGGGTTTCATCACCACCTTGGCCGCGCCGAACTCGCCGGTGACCTCGTGGGGCAATGTGCCGTCGATCACCGGGATCTCCTTGAGCTCCCGTTTGGCCCGTTCCACGGCCTTCCGGATCGCCTCGGGCACCTCCTTGGCCTTGCCCAGCCCGATCCCCACCTTGCCGTTCTGGTTCCCCACCACCACGAGGGCGCTGAACGAGAACCGCCGGCCGCCCTTCACCACCTTCGCCACCCGGTTCAGGAACACCAGGCGGTCGGTGAACTCCTGGTCCCGGGCCTCTTGGCCCCTGCCGATCTTGCTCAAGGATCTTCCCTCCTCGCTGGGCCCAATGCGCTAGAACTGGAGGCCGGCTTCCCGAGCCGCCTCGGCCAACGCCTTGACCTTGCCGTGGTACAAGTACCCGTTCCGGTCGAACACCACCCGGGTGATGTCGCGCGCGAGCGCCTTGCGCCCGATCGCCAACCCCACGGCGCGGGCGGCCTCCAGGTTCCCGGTCGACTTGAGATCGCCCCTGAGATCCCGCGCCACGGTCGACGCCGCCACCAGGGTGCGGCCCGTGGAATCGTCGATGATCTGGGCGTAGATGTGCTTGAGGCTCTTGTACACGGTGAGCCGGGGACGCTCCGGGGTGCCCCGGATCTTCTTGCGGACCCGCTTTTTCCGGGCCAGGCGGGCCCGTCGCTTCGCTTCCAGTCGGTTCATGGCGGTCGGCTCCTCAAAGCGCGCGCCCGGGGGTTACCGTGCCCCGGACTTCCCTTCCTTGCGAACGATGTGTTCCCCGACGTAGCGGATGCCCGTGCCCTTGTACGGTTCGGGCGGCTTGACCCGCCGGATCTCGGCGGCCACCTGGCCCACCCGCTGCCGGTCGATCCCCATCACCGAGATCACCCGCTGGTCCTTGACCTCGATCTTCACGTCCTGGGGCACCGGGTACTCCACGGGGTGGGAGAATCCGAGGTTCATCACGAGCGTGCTCCCCTGAAGGTTCGCCCGGTACCCCACGCCCTCGATCTGGAGATCCTTCTGGAACCCCTGGGTCACGCCGGTCACCAGGTTCTGCACCACGCTGCGGGTGGTGCCGTGGAGCGAGCGCATCCGCCGGTCGTCGCTGGGGCGGGTGACCCGGATCTCCCCGTCGTCGATCTCGAGCCCGATCCCCTCGGGGATGCGGGCGCTCAGGGTGCCCTTGGGCCCCTTCACCGTGAGCTCGGGCGCCGCGTAGCGCACCTCGACGCCCTTCGGCACCACCACGGGCTTCTTTCCGATTCTGGACATCGGTTTCTCTCCGCCTTACCAGACTTCGCAGATGACCTCACCCCCGACCCCGAGCGCCCGGGCCTTGCGGTCCGTGAGGATGCCCTTCGAGGTGGAGACGATGACCGTGCCGTACCCGCTGCGGGCCTTGGGAAGGTCGTCCTTGCCCACGTAGACCCGCCGGCCCGGCTTGCTCAGGCGCCGCAGCGCCTCGATCACCGGCTTGCCCTCGTTGTCGTACTTGAGCCGCGCCACGAGGACGCCCTGCTTGCCGTCGTCCTCGTAGTCCACGCCGGCCAGGTAGCCCTCCTCCACCAGGATCTCGAGGATGGCCCGCTTGACCTTGGAGGCGGGGATGATCACCGTCTTCTGCCCGGCCATCAGGCCGTTGCGGATCCGGGTGAGCATGTCCGCGATGGGATCGGTCATCGACATACCCGTCGTCTCCTTCGAATCGAACCTACCAACTGGCCTTGGTCACGCCCGGCAGAAGCCCCTCGTGGGCGAACTTCCGCAGGCACACCCGGCAGAGTTGAAACTTCCGGTAATACCCCCGGGGCCGTCCGCAGACCCGGCACCGGTTCCGGTAGCGCACCCGGAACTTGGGCATCTTCTTCTGCTTTTCCATCTTCGCTGTCGTAGCCACGGTACCCTCTCCTCAACCGGATCAGTTGCGGAACGGCATGCCGAGTTCCCGAAGAAGCTCCTTGGCCTCCTCGTCGGTCTCGGCGGTGGTGGCGACGGAGACATTCATCCCCTTCACCTTCTCGACCTTCTCCAGGTCCACCTCGGGGAAGATCACGTGCTCGGCGATGCCCAACGTGTAGTTCCCCCGGCCGTCGAAGCCCTTGCCCGAAACCCCCTTGAAGTCCCGCACCCGGGGCAGGGCCACATTGATCAGGCGGTCCAGGAACTCGTACATCCGGTCACCCCGCAGGGTCACCCGGCATCCCACCGGCATCCCCTCGCGCAGGTGGAAGTTGGCGATGGAGCGCTTGGCCCGGGTCACGACGGGCCGCTGCCCCGTGATCGCCGCCAGGTCCTCCACCAACTGGTCCAGGAGTTTCGGATTGTCCTTGGCCTCGCCGGCACCGATGTTCACCACCACCTTCTCGATCTTGGGCACCTGCATCACGTTGCGGTACCCGAACTTCTTCATCAGGTGGGGCACGACCTCCTGCCGGTAACGCTCTTTCAGTCTCGCCATGGCTACCCTTTGCCCACGCTCGGTCTTGGACGCCGCTATTTGTCGAACACTTCACCGCACCGTTTGCAGGCGCGGACCTTGCGGCCGTCTTCCAGCACCCGGAAACCCACCCGCACCGGGCGGTCGCACTTCTCGCACACCAACGCCAGGTTCGACAGGTGGATCGGCGCCTCCTTCTCCAGGATGCCCCCCTGGCTCGTGGCGTTGGGCTTCATGTGCCGCTTCACCAGGTTCACCCGTTCCACCAGGGCCCGGTCCCGCTCCCGGAGCACCCGCAGCACCTTGCCGCGCTTGCCCCGTTCGTTCCCGGCGATCACCTCCACCATGTCGTCGCGCTTGATCTTCGCTCCCATGCCGAAGCTCCTTATCGCTCGGGCCCGCTCACAGCACTTCCGGCGCGAGCGACACGATCTTCATGAAGTTCTTCGCGCGCAGCTCCCGGGCCACCGGGCCGAACACGCGCGTGCCGATGGGCTCGCCGTCCTTGTTGATCAGCACGGCCGCATTGTCGTCGAACCGGATGTAGCTGCCGTCGGCCCGCCGCACGGGCTTGCGCGTGCGCACCACCACGGCCCGCATCACCGAGCCCTTCGCCACCTTGCTGTTCGGGATGGCCTCGCGCACCGACACCGTGATGATGTCGCCCACCGACGCGTACTTGCGCTTCGAGCCGCCCGCGATCCGGATGCAGTAGACCTTTTTCGCACCCGAGTTGTCGGCGACGTTCAGAACCGTTTCCTGCTGAACCATTGCCCGCTCTCCTTACCGCCACCGGCCCGGTCGGCTCAGACGGCCCGTTCCAGGATCTGCTTCACCCGAAACCGCTTGCGCCGGCTCAACGGGCGGGTCTCCTCGATGAGCACCTTGTCGCCCACCCGGCACTCCTCGGCCTCGTCGTGGGCCAGGTACTTCTTGGACCGAAGGACGAACTTCCCGTACTCGGGATGGGGCCGCCGGCCCTCGACCCGCACCGTCACCGTCTTCTGCATCCGGTCGCTCACCACGACCCCGACGAATCGCTTCCGGTGTCCCCGCGTCTTCTCTGCCATGTCGGGCCCTCTCATCCGCTCGCCAGGGCGCCCCGCCGCTCGCGGAGCACCGTCAGGATCCGGGCGATCTCCCGTTTGACCTGCCGGATCCTCGCCGTGTTCTCCAGTTGCCGCAGCGCGTGTTGGAACCGCAGGTTGAAGAGCTCCTGCCGGAGTTCCTGTTCCCGGGCCTCGAGCTCGGCGTCCGTCAGTTCCCGAAGCTCCTTAGCGCTCATACACGTCCTCCCTCGCGATGATCCGGGTCCGCACCGGCAGCTTGTACTGGGCGAGCCGCAGGGCCTCCCGGGCCAACTCCTCGCTCACCCCCCGGACCTCGTACAGAACCCGCCCCGGCTTGACGACCGCCACCCACCCTTCGGGGGAGCCCTTCCCCTTCCCCATCCGGGTCTCGAGGGGCTTCTTGGTGATGGGCTTGTCCGGGAAGATCCGGATCCAGACCCGGCCGCCCCTCTTGATGTGGCGGGTGATCGCGATCCGGGCGGCCTCGATCTGCCGGTTGCTGACCCACCCGGCCGTCGTGGCCTGGAGGGCGAAGTCGCCGAAGTTGATCTGACTCCCCCGGTACGCCACGCCTTTGCGCCGGCCCCGGTGCTGCTTTCTCCACTTGGTCGACTTGGGCATCAACATGGTCAGCTACCCCTTGCCAACTTCGGCCCCTCGGCGTCCGAAAGGATCTCTCCCTTGAAGATGATCACCTTCACGCCGATCACGCCGTAGGTGGTGCGGCTCTCCGCGAATCCGTAGTCGATGTCCGCCCGCAGGGTGTGCAGCGGCACCCGCCCCTCCCGGTACCACTCGGTGCGCGCGATCTCGGCGCCCCCGAGCCGTCCGGCGCAGGCCACCCGGATCCCCTCGGCCCCCAGCTTCATGGCCGCGTTCACCGCCCGCTTCATGGCCCGGCGGAAGCTCACCCGGCGCCGCAACTGGTCGGCGATGTTCTCCGCCACGAGTTGGGCATCGAGCTCGGGCCGCTTGATCTCGCGGACGTTGATGTAGACCTCCCGGCCGGTCTTCTGGGCCAGGAGCTTGCGGAGCCGCTCGATCTCGGACCCCTTCTTGCCGATCACGATGCCGGGCCGGGCGGTGTGGATCTCCACCAGGATCTTGTTGGCCACGCGCTCGATCTCGACCCGAGACACCCCGGCATCCTGGAGCTCCCGCTTCAGGAGCCCCCGGATCTCGAAGTCCTCGTGGAGCGTGGCGGCGTAGTCCTTCTCGCGGAACCACCGGCTCAACCAGGGCTTGTTGATGCCGACCCGAAATCCATAGGGATGGACTTTCTGACCCACCGAACTCCTCCTCTACCGTTCCTCGAGAACCACCGCCACGTGGCTGGTGCGTTTCATGATCGGGGTGGCCCGCCCCCGGGCCCGGGGGCGCCAGCGCTTGAGCGTCGGCCCCTCGTCCACCCGGATCTCCCGGACCCAGAGCTGGTCGATGTCGAGGCCGTGGTTGTTCTCCGCGTTCGCCACCGCCGACTCGATCACCTTGCGCACCGGGAGGCTCGCCCGCCGGGGCGTGAACCGCAGGATCCGGATCGCCTCCTCCACCCGCCGCCCCCGCACGAGGTCGGCCACCAGCCGCACCTTCCGCGGGGACATCCGCAGATACCGCAACGTCGCCTTCGCTTCCATTCCAGGATCCTCCCGCCGGATCAGCGGCGCTTGCCCTTGCCTTCGCCCTTGATGTGCGACCGGAAGGTGCGGGTGGGCGCGAACTCACCGAGCTTATGCCCCACCATGTTCTCGGTCACGTACACCGGGACGAACGTCTTGCCGTTGTGCACCGCGAACGTGAGCCCGATGAAGTCCGGGGTGATCGTCGAGCGCCGCGACCAGGTCTTGATCACGCGGCGATCCCCGGTCTGCTTCGCGGTCATCACCTTCTTGAGCAAATGCTCGTCAACAAACGGGCCTTTTTTCAGGGAACGAGCCATCGATCAAGCTCCTACTTCCGCCGCCGGATGATGAACGGGTCACTCGTACGGTTCTTCCGCGTCTTCTTGCCCTTGGTGGGCACGCCCCAGGGGGTCACCGGGTGGCGGCCGCCGGAGGTCCGGCCCTCGCCGCCGCCGTGGGGGTGGTCCACCGGGTTCATGGCCACGCCCCGCACCGTGGGCCGGATCCCGAGCCACCGGGATCGGCCGGCCTTGCCGAGGGAGAGGTTCTCGTGGTCCTCGTTGCCCACCTGGCCCACCGTGGCGTAGCACTCGATCCGCACCCGCCGCACCTCCCCGGAGGGGAGCCGCAACGTGGCGTAGTCGCCCTCCTTGGCGAGGAGCTGGGCGTAGGTCCCGGCGGCGCGGACGATCTGGCCGCCCTTGCCGGGCTTCAGTTCCACGTTGTGCACCAGGGACCCGAGCGGCATCTCCGCCAGCGGCAGGGCGTTGCCCGGCCGGATCTCGGAACCGGGACCGGCCTGGAGGGTGTCGCCGACCTTCAGGTCCTTGGGCGCCAGGATGTAGCGCTTCTCGCCGTCGGCGTAGGTCAGCAGGGCGATCCGGGCGCTCCGGTTGGGATCGTACTCGATCGAGGTCACCCGCGCCGGGATCCCGCGCTTGTCCCGCTTGAAATCGATGATCCGGTACCGCCGCTTGTGGCCCCCGCCGATGTGGCGGCAGGTGATCCTTCCCAGGTTGTTGCGCCCCCCGCTCTTCTTCAGGGGCCGTACCAGAGATTTCTCGGGCTCGGTCCGGGTGATCTCGTCGAAGGCCGAGACCGTCATGAACCGCCGCCCCGGGGAGGTGGGCCGAAACCGTTTGATTGCCATCGTCTATCCCCTCGTGCCAACGGCGCCCGCGGGCCTCACCGGCCCGTTACACGCCCTCGAACAACTCGATGTGTTCGCCCTCGTGGAGCGTCACGTAGGCCTTCTTCCAGTTCTTCCTCCGGCCCACGAACCGCCCCACCCGGGCCTGCTTGCCCCGGACGATCACCGTGCGCACGGCCTTGACCTTGACCGAGAACACCTTCTCCACGGCCGCCTTGATCTCGGGCTTCGTGGCCTTGGGGTCCACCTCGAACACCACGGTGTTCGCCTCTTCCCGTAGGGCCGTGGACTTCTCGGTGATCACGGGCCGCCGCAGGACGTCGTAGTGGCTGCGCGCCATGGTCACACCCTCTCCTGAATCCGGTCGAGCGCCCCCTGGAGGAGCACCAGCTTTTCGTAACGCAGGATGTCGTAGACGTTGAGCCCTTCGGGCCGCAGCACCTTCACCCCGGGCAGGTTCCGGGCCGACTTCTCCACGACCTCGTCCCGCTCGGCCACGACGATCAGCGCGCTCTCGGCGCCCAGGGCCTTGAGCCGCCCGGCGAGCTGCTTCGTGCTGATCGCCTCGAGCCCCAGCGATTCCACGACCAAGAGCTCGCCGTCCCGGGCCTTGGCCGCCAGGGCCGACCGGAGCGCCAGCCGGCGCTTCTTCTTGGGCATCGAATACGCGTAACTGCGCGGCTGGGGCCCGTGGACCGTGCCGCCCCCCTTCCACAGGGGATTGCGGCGGTCCCCCACCCGGGCGCGGCCCGTGCCCTTCTGGACCCAGAGCTTCCGGCCGCTGCCGGCCACCTCCGAGCGGGTCTTGGTGGCGTGGGTGCCCCGGCGGCGGTTCGCCAACTGCATCCGGACCACCTCCCACAGGAGGGCCTCGTTCACCGGCGCGCCGAAGATCTCCTCCGGGAGGTCCACCCGGCCTACCTCTTCGTTTGCGGCATTCACCAACGGTGTTTCCATCGCCGTCTCCCGTCTCTACGCAGCGAGCCCCGCGCCTACCGGGTCCCCGCCTTCACGGCCGGCCGCAGCAGCACCGTGCCGTTCTTGGCGCCGGGCACCGCGCCCCTGAGGAGGATGAGGTTCCGCTCGGGGTCCACCTCGACCACCTGGAGGTTCTGCACGGTCACCCGGCGGGCGCCCATGCGGCCCGCGAGCTTCTTGCCCTTCCAGACCTTCCCCGGATGTTCCTTGGCCCCGATGGACCCGGGCGCCCGGTGGAACATGGAGCCGTGGGAGGCGCGGCCGCCGCCGAACCCGTGGCGCTTGATCACGCCCTGGAACCCCCGGCCCTTGCTGAACCCGGTCACGTCCACCAGATCGCCGGGTTGGAAGATGTCGGCCTTGAGCACCTGGCCGACCTCGAACTCGTCGGGGTTCTCCACCCGGAACTCCCGCAGGATCCGCCGGGGCTCGACCCCCGCCTTGCGGAAATGGCCTTTCAACGGGCGGTTCACCTTGTGGGGCTTGACCTCGCCGAACCCCACCTGGATGGCGTCGTACCCGTCGGTCTCCCGCGTCTTCTTCTGGACCACGGTGCACGGGCCGGCCTCCACCACCGTCACGGGGATCAGCTCTTCACCGCCCATGAAGATCTGGGTCATCCCCAGCTTGCGTCCGATCAGTCCTTTGGCCATCGGAACTCCCTTGCCTTATCTCAAACCCGACCCGCCGCTCAGAGCTTGATCTCGACGTCCACGCCGGCCGACAGATCCAGCTTCATCAGCGCGTCGATCGTCTGCTGGGTGGGATCCAGGATGTCCAGGAGCCGCTTGTGCGTGCGGATCTCGAAATGCTCCCGGGACTTCTTGTCGATGTGGGGCGACCGCAGCACGCAGAACCGGTTGATCTCGGTGGGCAGGGGGATCGGTCCCGACACCCGGGCTCCGGTGCGCCGGGCCGCCTCCAGGATCTCCTTCACCGACTGGTCCAAGAGCTTGTGGTCGTACGCCTTGAGGCGAATCCGGATCTTGTCGCTGGTCATGCCGCGCTCCCAGGCCCTCTACCTATTCCAGGATCTTGGTCACGACGCCGGCGCCCACCGTGCGGCCACCCTCCCGAA
>CAZUYO010000028.1:0-16384 GCA_964624725.1 uncultured Thermodesulfobacteriota bacterium | reverse complement strand
AAGATCGTCGAGCGGTTCACGGCCTCGATCGGGTTCGACCGCCGGATGTACCGCCAGGACATCCGGGGCTCCATCGCCCACGCCCGCATGCTCGCGGCCGTGGGCATCCTGACCGAGGAGGAGGCCGAGACCCTGGTGCGGGGCCTCGAGCGGGTGCTGGCCGAGATCGAGCGCGGCGAGCTCGAGCTCACCGAGGCCCTCGAGGACATCCACATGAACGTGGAGCACCGGCTCACCGAGCTCGTGGGCCCCGTGGGCGGGAAGCTCCACACCGCCCGGAGCCGCAACGACCAGGTGGCCCTGGATCTGCGGCTCTACCTGGCCGACGAGGTGCCCGAGATCCTCGACCTCCTGCGGGGGCTGGGGGAGGTGCTCCTGGAGCGGGCCGAGGCCGAGGCCGACATCCTCCTGCCCGGGTACACCCACCTCCAGCGGGCCCAGCCCGTGACCTTCGGCCACCACTGGCTCGCCTACTTCGAGATGTTCCTCCGGGACATGGAGCGCTACCGGGACGCCCTGGGGCGGATCCGGCGCTCGCCCCTGGGCGCCGGGGCCCTGGCGGGGTCGCCCTACCCCCTGGACCGGGAGCGGGTGGCCCGGGACCTCGGGTTCGACGAGGTGTGCCGCAACAGCCTCGACGCGGTCTCCGACCGGGACTTCGCCCTGGAGTTCCTGTTCGCCGGGTCGGTGGTGATGATGCACCTCTCCCGGCTGTCGGAGGAGCTCGTCCTCTGGTCGAGCCAGGAGTTCGGGTTCATCGAGCTCTCCGACGGGTTCTGCACGGGCTCGTCCATCATGCCCCAGAAGAAGAACCCCGACGTGCCGGAGCTCCTCAGGGGCAAGACCGGCCGGGCCTACGGGAACCTGATCGCGCTCCTCACCACCCTCAAGGCCCTCCCGCTGGCCTACAACAAGGACATGCAGGAGGACAAGGAGCCGGTGTTCGACACCCTGGACACCGTGAAGGGGAGCCTCGCGATCACGGTGGAGATGATGCGCCACCTCAAGGTCCGGCCCGACCGGGCCCGGGCGGCCCTGAAGGCCGGGTTCCTCCTGGCCACGGAACTCGCCGACTACCTCGCCGCCAAGGGCCTCCCCTTCCGCCAGGCCCACGAGGCGGCCGGCCGGCTCGTGGCCCTGGCCGAGGCCAAGGGGTGCGGCCTCGAGGACCTGGACCTCGAGACCTTCCGCTCCGTCTCGCCCCTGTTCGGGGAGGACGTCTACGCCGTGCTCGACCCCGAGGCCAGCGTGGCCCGGCGCACCGTGCTCGGGGGGCCCGCCCCGGACAACGTGCGGCGGGAGGCCCGGCTCGGCTGGACCCGCCTCGACGCGGTCTGGCCCCGGCGGGAGTAGGGTGAAGGACCGCCGGGCGGCTGGGCGGCCGGGCGGCAGGGCGGCCCCGAAGCGGCCGGCTGCCCCCGGCGTCGCGGGAGGGCCGACGAGGGAGTCGGCTCTGTTCCGACGTTCCGGGGCCCTCGCCGGGCTCCTCTTGCTCGCGCTCGCCGCGGGGTGCGGACGGCGGGGCGACCCGGTGCCGTCGAGCCTGCGGCTTCCGGCGGCGCCCGAAGGGGTCCGGCTCTCGGCCCCCGGGGGGGTGCTCCGGGTCGCCTGGGACCGGCCCCGCAAGGACCTGGGCGGCCGGCCCCTCGAAGGGATCGGGGGCTACGCCGTCCTGCGGGCCGGGTGGGCCCCCGGCGAAGACGCCTGCGCCTCGTGCCCCGAGGCCCCCCAACGGGTGGCCCGGGTGGACCCGGTGGAGCGGGCGGCCCGGGGGCTTCCGGCCGAGGCCTGGGAGGACCCCGACACCCGGCCCGGCTGGACCTACCGGTACCGGGTGCGGGCCCTCGACCCCGAGGGCCGGCCGGGGCCGCCCTCGGCGCCGGCCGACATCACCTGGGTTCCCCTCGCTCCCCCCCGGGTCGAGCCGATCCCGGGCGACGGCCGGGCCTTCGTGCGGGTGGAACCCGCCGGGTGGCCCGAGGGGATCGAGCCCCTGGAGCTGCGGGTCTACGGGGCCCGGGGCGAGCGGTTGGCCCGGGCCCCGGCGGGCGACGGCGGGGTCGAGGTGGAGGGCCTCGAGAACGGCCGGGCGGTCGAGGCCGAGGTCCGGGTGGCCGGCCGCACCCCGGAGGGCTGGGAGGTGGAGAGCCCCGGCGCCCCGGTGCGCCTGATCGCGGTGGACACCACGCCCCCCGTGGCTCCCTCGACCCTCGCCGCGTTCACCGACCCGGGAGGGGCGCTCCTCGCCTGGGTGCCCGAGGGGCCCGAGCCCTACGCCCGGGTGCGGATTTTCCGGAAGGCGGGGGACGCCCGAGCCGAGGAAATCGCCCGGATGGGCGGCGCCGAGACCCGGTACCTGGACCGGGACGCGGCGCCGGGGGTGGTGCTCCGGTACTGGATCGTGGTGGAGGACGCGGCCGGGAACCGAAGCCTCCCGTCCCGGGAGGTGGAGATCCGGATCCCGAGCCCTCAGCCCGGGAGGAACACGCCATGAACGACGTCGGCCCAGGGCCCGGGGCCCTCCGGGTGGCCATCGTGGGCGCCGGGGCCATGGGGTGCCTGTTCGGGGCCCACCTGGCCCGGGCCGGGGTGCCCGTGACCCTGATCGACATCGACCCGGCCGAGGTGGAGGCCCTGCGCGCCCGGGGGGTGAGGCTCCACCGGGACGACGAGGTGGCCGACGTGCCGGTGCGGGCCACGACCCGCGCCGCCGAAGCGGGCCCGGCGGACCTCGTGCTCGTGTTCGTGAAGGCCCACCAGACGCGGTCGGTCCTGCCCTCGCTTCCGGCCCTCCTGGGCCCCGAGACCCGGGTCCTGACCCTGCAGAACGGCCTGGGCGCGGCCGACGTGCTCGCCCGGGCCGTGCCGGCCGAGCGGCTCCTGGTGGGGGTCACGGCCCAGGGGGCCACCCAGCTCGGGCCCGGGGAGATCCGCCACGGCGGCCGGGGGGAGACCCTGCTGGGGCCCTACCGGCCGGGTCCCGACGCCTTCGCCGCCCGGGTGGCCGACGCGTTCACCCGGGCCGGGCTCCCGGCCCGGGCCGTGGACGACCCCCGGCCGGCGGTGTGGAAGAAGCTCGCCGTGAACTGCGCGATCAACCCCGTCACGGCGCTCACGGGCATCCGAAACGGCCCCGTGGCCGAGTGGGAGCCGGCCCGGGAGCTCGCGGCCGAGGCGGCCCGGGAGGCCTGGGCCGTGGCCCGGGCCGAGGGGGTGGACCTGGGGGATCCGGACGAGCTCGCCTCCTTCGTGCTCTCGGTGGCCCGGGCCACGGCCCAAAACCGCTCCAGCATGGGCCAGGACGTGGACCGCGGGGCCGCGACCGAGATCGAGTTCATCTCGGGCGCCGTGGCCCGGCGGGGCGAGGCCCACGGCGTGCCCACCCCGGTCAACCGCACCCTCTGGCGGTTGATCCAGACCCTGGAACTCGGCTACCGTACCGCGGCCCCCAGCCCGGAGGAGACCGATGGCCAAGATCACGATCCCTGAGATCCGCGAGCGCAAGCGCCGCGGCCCGCCCCTGGTGATGATCACGGCCTACGACTACCCCACGGCCCGGATCGTGGACCAGGCCGGGGTGGACCTCATCCTCGTGGGCGACAGCCTGGGCATGGTGTGCCTGGGCTACCCCGACACGGTGCCGGTGACCCTGGACGAGATGATCCACCACACCGCGGCCGTGGCCCGGGGGGCCGAGCGGGCCCTGGTGGTGGGGGACCTGCCGTTCCTCTCCTACCAGGTGAGCCGGGAGCAGGCCGTGGAGAGCGCCGGCCGGCTCGTCAAGGAGGCCCGGGCCGACTGCGTCAAGCTCGAGGGCGGCCGCAGCCAGGCCGACAAGATCGAGGCCATCGTCACGGCCGGCATCCCGGTGATGGCCCACATCGGGCTCACCCCCCAGACCGCCACCCAGCTCGGGGGGTTCAAGGTGCAGGGCCGCGACCCCGAGGCGGCCCGGGCGCTCCTGGAGGACGCCAAGGCCGTGGAGGCGGCCGGCGCGTTCGCCGTGGTGCTCGAGTGCGTGCCCACGAAGCTCGCCACCCGCATCTCCCAGAGCCTCTCCATCCCCACCATCGGCATCGGCGCCGGGCCCCGGTGCGACGGCCAGGTCCTGGTGCTCCACGACCTGGTGGGGCTCTTCGACCGGTTCGTGCCCAAGTTCGTGAAGCGCTACGCCGACCTGGGGGCCGAGATGCGCCGGGCCGTGGAGACCTACTGCGCCGAGGTGCGAGACGGCGCCTTCCCCGGCCCGGAACACGGGTTCGGCGACGGATGACACCACCTCACGTTCCAACCGAAGGAGGGAAGACCATGCGGAAGATTCTGACGACTCTGGCGGCGGTTCTGGTCACCCTGGCGGGTCTGGGGCTCGCCCACGCCGTGGAGGTCTACTCCATGGGCGAGACGGTCACCGTGGGCAAGCTCCAGTACACCGTGACGAAGGCCTGGTGGGAGAAGGACACCGAGGGCAAGGACCGGTACCTCGGGATCGAGGTGTCGGTCACGAACACGGGGGACGTGCGGGTGCAGCTCCCGCCGTTCCAGCTCATCGACGGGAACGGCCGGCCCCGGGAGGTCAACACTTCGAAGATCACCTGGCCCAAGATGGCCCTGAACCCGGGGGAGACCCTGCACGGGAAGCTCTACTTCCAGCCCACCGCGGAGGAGGGGTTCCGGCTCCTCGTCTCCGGGGGCTACGACGAGGGGGAGTTCGCCCACGTGGAGATCGGCGACATCGGGTAGGACGCATTCCCCATCGCTCGGGTTCCGAGGCCGGGGTGCCGCGCGCGCCCCGGCCTTTCGTTTTCCCTTGACCGGCACCGGACCTTGCTTATGTTGAAGGCGCCGGTCAGGCGGGCCGTCGGCGGACCGACGACCGGTGACTGAAGACCGAAGTTTCGGGGAGGTGATGGCCATGGCGCTGATCAAGTGGGAACCCAAATCGAAGCAAGTGGATCCCTTCCGGAGCCTCCGGCAGGAGGTGGACCGGATCTTCGACGATTTCTTCCGCAGCTGGTCGAGGCCCTGGGGCGCCGGCCTCCCGGCCCTCGCGGAGGGCGGGTTCGTGCCGAGCGTGGATCTGAAGGAGACCGACAAGGAGTTCGTGCTCACGGCCGAGGTGCCGGGGGTCTCCAAGGACGAACTCGACGTCACGATCACCGAGGACAGCGTGACCATCCGGGGCGAGCGCAAGGCCGAGAAGGAGGAGAAGAACGAGAACTACCACTACCGGGAAACCGCCTACGGCTCGTTCCAGCGGGTGGTGCCGCTCCCGGCCGAGGTGGTGCCCAACAAGGCCAAGGCCAAGCTCAAGGACGGGGTGCTCACCCTCACCCTGCCCAAGGCCGAACCCGCCAAGCCCAAGGGCGTCAAGGTGAAGGTCGAGTAAGGCGCCTCGCGGCCGACCCGAACAGGGGCTCTCCGGAGCCCCTTTTTTCGTGCCCGTTCCCGGCCCTTGCCCCGGCCCTGGGGTTCGGTACACTGCGCGGTTGTTTTTCCACCACGGAGAGCACGGAGGGCACGGAGAAACGCGGGGCGGTGGACGGAGCCGCCCTCCCGGCGGTTCGCCCGGACCCGAGAAGGGGGTACCTGGCGGTGCCCCTGCACGCGGCGGGGCCCCGCCCCCCAAACGGAGGATCCATGACCTCGATGGCGAAACGGCTCTGGGCGTTCCTCCTGGCGTTGGCCGGCTGCGCCTCGCTGGAGCCCGTTCCCCCCCTTCCGGTGGCCCCCCAGGTGGACCTCGAGCGGTACGCCGGCACCTGGTACGAGATCGCGAGCTACCCCAACCGCTTTCAGAAGGGCTGCACGGCCACCCGGGCCACCTACACGCTCCGGCCCGACGGGAAGATCCAGGTGCGAAACGAGTGCCGGCGCGGCTCCCTGGAGGGGGACTGGGACTCGGTGACGGGACGGGCGTGGGTGCCGGACCCCGCGTCCCCGGCCAAGCTCAAGGTGAGCTTTTTCTGGCCCTTTCGCGGGGACTACTGGATTCTCCACGTGGGGGAGGGCTACCGAACGGCGGTGGTGGGCTCCCCCTCGCGGGAGTATCTCTGGATCCTGAGCCGCACCCCCCATCTCGAAGAGAGCGAATACCAAGACCTGGTGCGCATCGCGGCCGAGCGGGGCTTCGATCCCGCGCGCCTGGTGCGCACCCCCCAACCCTGAACGGGAAGGACGCCATGGACCTGGAACGGTACTTCGCCAACGCCACCGGAACCGGACTCCTCGCCACCAGCAACGCCGAGGGCGAGGTGAACCTGGCCGTGTACGGGAAACCCCACGTGCTGGAGGAGGGCCTCGTGGCCTTCGGCACGGGGGACCGCCTGACCCTCGCAAACCTCCGGGCGAACCCGAAGGCCGCCTACGCCTACGTGGAGCCGGGCTACCGAGGGGTGCGGCTCTACCTGGAAAAGGTCCGGGAGGAGACCGATGGTCCTCTGCTCGCCGAGATCCGCCGGGGCGCCGAAGCCGCGGCCGGGCCCGGGGCCGGGCAGGCGGTGAAGGCCGTGGTGGTGTTTCGGGTGGTGCGGAGCCTCGCGCTCGTGGGCCCCGGCCCCGCCCGGGGATAAGGGGGGATCCCGGACATGGCGTTTCGTACCGAATGGATTCCCTTCGGCCCGGCCGCGGGGGTGATCGCGGCGTCGGGCCGGCTCGATTTCCGGGCCCAGGCCGCGGTGGACGATGCGCTTGTGCGGGCCCGGGCCGAAGGGGCCCGGGTGGTGGCCCTGGATCTCGCCGGGCTCACCCGGGCCGACGGCTCGGGGCTCACCGTGCTCTACCGGGCGCTCCTCGCGGCCGAAGGCTCGGATCTACGCCTCGCCCTGTGCGGGCTTTCCGCCCCGTGCGCCTCGCTCCTCCGGGAGCTCGGGTTCTCCCCCCGGCTCCCGGTCTACCCCTCCCGGGCCCGGGCCCTGGGCATCCCCGAGCGCGACGCCCAGGGGGCCGAGCCGGGATGCCGGGACGGCGAGTGGGCCCCCCACCTCGGCCCGGCCCGGTTCCAGGGGGAGCCCCCGGCCGGGTTCCTGCCCCGGCTCGTCGAGGGCCTGCCCGTCCAGACGCCGTTCACCGGGTTCGGCGAGGTGTGGCACAAGACCTACGAGATCCGGCTCCCCGGTGCCGGGGCCTCCGTCCGCCGCCTGGCCGAGGAACTCCGGACCCACCTGGGCGAGCTCTGGCCCGACGGGGCCGAGCTCTGGCTTCCCGGCGGGGAGGTGGCGCCCGGGGCCGTGGGGCTCATCCGGATCCGGCTTCCCGGCGGGGCGCCCCTGGTGACGGGCATCCGGATCCTCCACGTGGGGCCCGACACCTTCAGTTTCGTGACCCTCAAGGGCCACATGCAGGCCGGGTGGATCACCTTCCGGGTGTACACCGACCACGGCACCCCCGTGGCCCGGGTGGAGAGCCTGGCCCGCACCGGCGACCCCGTGCACGAGGTGGGGTTCCGGCTGTTCGGCCACGCCGAGCAGGAGCGGTTCTGGCACCAGACCCTGGAACGGTTCGCGGCCCGGGTGGGCGTGCCGGGCCGGGTCACGGCCACCAAGACCCGGGTCGAGGCCCGCCGCCGGTGGGCGGCCCTGGCGAACCTGCCGGCCAACGCGGCCCTGCGGACCCCGCTCGCCGCCCTCCTGGGGGGCCGGAAGCCGTGACCCCCGACGCCGTGGTCGTGGGCTCGGGGCCCAACGGGCTCGTGGCCGCCCTGGTGCTCGCCCGGGCCGGACTCCGGGTGCTCGTGCTCGAGGGGGCCGACACCCCCGGCGGGGGCCTCCGCTCGGCCCCCCTGACCCGGGAGGGGTTCGTCCACGACCATTGCGCCGCCGTGGTGCCGATGGCCCGGGCGTCCCCGGCGCTCCGGGCCCTCGGGGTGAAACCCGAGTGGGTGGATCCCCCGGTGCCGGCGGCCCACGCCCTTACCGACGGGGAGGCCGTGGCCCTCCTGCCCGGGCTCGACGAAACCGCCGAGGCCCTGGGCCCCGACGCGGCCCCCTACCGCCGGATCGTGGGCCCCCTGGTGGAGCGGTGGAGCCACCTCCTGGACGATCTCCTCTCCCCCCCGGGGATCCCCCGGCACCCGGGCACCTTCCTCCGGTTCGGGCTCTGGGCGGCCCGCTCGGCCGAGGCCCTGGCCCGGCGGTTCCAGACCCCCGAGGCGCGGGCCCTGTGGGCCGGCCTGGCCGGCCACGGGGTGCTTCCCCTCCACCGCCCCCCCACCGCGGCCTTCGCCCTCGTGCTCGCGGCCTCGGCCCACGCCGTGGGCTGGCCCCTGGTCCGGGGGGGGACCGGGCGGCTCGCGGATCGCCTCGTGGCCGCGATCGAGGCGGCGGGCGGCCGGGTGGAAACCGGCACCTGGCTCCGCCGGGCCGAGGACCTGCCCGCCGCGCGGGTGGTGCTCTTCGACCTGGCGCCCCGGAACCTCGCGGCCCTGGCGGGCCACCGGCTCCCGCCGGGATACCGGCGGCGGCTCCTGCGGTTCCGCCACGGCCCCGGGGTGTGCAAGGTGGACTGGGCCCTTTCGGGCCCGATCCCCTGGCGGGCGGAAGCGTGCCGCCGGGCCGGCACCGTGCACCTGGGAGGCGGGTTCGAGGCGGTGGCCGCCTCGGAGGCCGCGCCCTGGGCCGGCCGGGCCCCGGCCGAACCCTACGTGATCGTGGTGCAGCCGAGCCTCTTCGACCCCACCCGGGCCCCCGCGGGGCGCCACACGGCCTGGGCCTACTGCCACGTGCCGGCCGGGTGGGACCGTGACGAGAGCCGCGCCGTCGAGGACCGCATCGAAACCTTCGCCCCGGGGTTTCGGGACCGCATCCTGGCCCGGGCCGTCCGGACCGCCCGGGATCTGGAGGCCGAGAACCCGAACCTCGTGGGCGGCGACATCACCGGGGGCGTCCAGGACCTGGCCCAGACCCTGGTCCGGCCGGTTCCGGGCCGCCGGGCCTACCGGATGCCGGTGAAGGGATGGTACCTGTGCTCGGCGTCCACCCCGCCCGGGGGGGGCGCCCACGGCATGAGCGGCTGGTGGGCGGCCCGGGAGGCGTTGCGGGACCTCGGCCTGGAGGCGGCCCCATGACCGGGGCGCGGATCGTGATCGTGGGCGGGGGCTACGCCGGGCTCGCGGCCCTGCGAACCCTGGCCCGGGAGCGTCGGGGCCGGCTCGAGGTCGTTCTCCTCGACCCCGCCCCCCACCACACCATCAAGACCCGGTTCCACGAGCGGGCCGTGCTCCGGAGCCGCGAGCCGGGCATCCGGTTCCCCCTGGACCGCCTCGCCGCCGCCTGGGGCGGCCGGTTCGTCCAGGACGAGGCCCTGGCCGTGGATCCCGAGGGCCGGGCGGTGGAAGGCCGCCTCGGCCGCTACCCCTACGACGTCCTCCTGGCCGGACCCGGCGGCCACACCGCCTACTTCGGGGTGCCGGGTGCGGCCGAGCACACCGTGGGGCTCCAGACCTACGAGGCGGCCGATCTGGCGAGCCGCCGGTTCGAGGCCCTGGGCCTTCGCTCGCCCCGGGGCCCCCGGAGGCGGGTGGTGGTGTGCGGGGCCGGGATCGAGGGACTCGAGGTGGCGGCCATGGCCCGCCAGGCCGCGCCGGTGGGCCGGTGCGACGTGGTCGTGGTGGAGCGGGGGCCCGTGCCCCTGGAGCGGTCCCAGTGCTCCGACGCCCTCCGGCGCTACCTGGTGCGGCGGTTCGGCCAAAAGCGGATCGAGCTGCGCCTCGGCACCGCGGTGGCCCGGGTGGCCCCCGGCGGGGTGGACCTCGATCCCGGGGGGTTCCTCGAGGCCGATCTCGTGTACTGGTGCGTCGGGGTGCAACCGGAACCCCTCGAGGGCCTCGGGCCCGACCCGTTCCGGCCCACGCTCCAGCACCCCCGCCACGACGAGGTGTTCGGGCTCGGGGATTTCGTGCGGATCGACGCCCCGGACCCCGCGAACCTGGCGAGCGCCCAGCGGGCCGTGTTCCACGGGGCGGCCGCGGCCCGAAACGCCCTGGCGCTCCTGGCCGGCCGCGACCCGGAACCGGTTGACTACCGCCCCGAGGGCGAGGTGGTGGCCCTGGGGGACTGGGACGGCATCGGGGTGCTCCGGGGGGTCCCGGTCCGGGGCCTCGCGGCGGCCGCCGCCAAGAAGCTGATCGAGGCCCGGTACCTGGCCGAACTCCTCGGGAGCCCCGGCCGGGCGAGGAAAGTTCTGGGGATGGGATGACCCGACCGGCGGCGCTTCTTCTCCTCCTCGCGACCCTCGCGGCCGGGGCGCGCCCCGCCGCGGCCGGGGTCTTGCGGTTCCACGCCCGGGACGGCCGGGCCCTTACGCTCGGGGAGCTCGCCCAAGACCTCGCGGGCGTCCGGGCCGTGTTCCTGGGGGAACGCCACGACGACCCCCTCCACCACGAGGTCCAGCTCCGGGTGCTCGACGCCCTCCACGCCCGGGACGTGGACCTGGCCCTGGGGCTCGAGATGTTCGAGGCCGGCGCCCAGCCCGAACTCGACCGGTGGAACCGGGGGGAGCTCCTGCCCTCGGGCCTCGCGGCCGCGTTCGCCGCCGGCTGGGACTTCACCCTCTGGCCCCTCTACCGGCCCATCTTTCTCTACGCCCGGAACCACGGGATCCCCCTCGTGGCCCTGAACGCCCCCCGGCACGTGGTGCTCAAGGTGGGCCGCGAGGGGTTCGAGAGCCTCGGGGAGGAGGAGCGCCGGGAGCTCCGGGTGGTCCGGTGCGACGTGGACGAGCGCTACCGGAACATCCTCCGGCAGGTGCTGGGCCTCAAGGGCGACGAGGAGGGGGAAGCCTTCGGCCGGTTCTGCGAGGCCCAGGTGGTGTGGGACACCGTCATGGCGAACCGGGCCCTGGACTACCTGGAGGCCCACCCCGCGAAGCTGCTCGTGGTGCTGGCCGGCCGGTTCCACGCCTGGCGCCACGGCATCCCCGAGCAGATGCGCCGCCGCCGGCCCGACCTGCCCACCCGGGTGATCCTGCCCCAACTCGACCCCGCCCTCGCCGACTACGGCGCCCTGGCCCGCGACGCCGACTACGTGTGGGAGGTGAGATGAGCCAGCCAAGACTTCGGGTCGTCGTGAGCGCGTGTCTACTGGGAGAACCCGTGCGCTACGACGGGGGGCACAAGCGGGACGCCGGGCTCGAGGCGCTCTCGGAGTGGGTGGCGTGGGTTCCGGTCTGCCCCGAGCGGCACCTGGGGGTGCCGCGGGAGGCCGTGGACCTGGTGGGGACCCCGGGGAATCCCCGGGCCGTGGGGGTGGAGACCGGGCGGGACCGCACGGCCGAACTCACCGCCCGGTTCCCCGAACTCCTGGAGGCCCTCGCCCGGGCCGGGCCGGACGCGGCCGTGCTCAAGGCCCGGTCGCCCTCGTGCGCGGTGGGGTCGGCCCGGGTGTACGCCGCGCGGCCCCGGGAGGGCGCGCCCGTCTCGGGCCAGGGGCTCTTCGCCGCGGCCCTGGCCCGGCGGTTTCCCCTCCTGCCCCGGGCCGAGGAGGAGACCCTGCGGGATCCGGGGGCCCGGGCGGCCTTCTTCCGGAGGGCCCTGGCCCTCCGGCGCTGGCGGGAGGCCCGGGCCGGAGCGCCCGGCCTCGAGGCCCTGCGGGCCTTCCACCGGAGGGAGAAGTACAACCTGATGGCCCACGGGCAGGAGCGCTACCGCCGGCTGGGGCCCATCGTGGCCGGGGCGAGGCCGGAAACCGCCGAAGCCGCGTGGCAGGCCTACGAAGCCGCCCTCCTCGCCACCCTGGCCACCGCCCCGACCCGGGCGAGCCACGCGAACGTGCTCCAACACCTGGCCGGCTATTTCCGGGACCGGGCCGACCCCGGGGAGCGGGCCCGGCTCGCCGGGGCCATCGAGGCGTTCCGGGGCGGAACCACGCCCCTCGGGGCCGTCCTGGATCGCGTCCGGGATCTCGCCCAACGCTACGGCGTCGCGTACCTGCTGGACCAGACCTACCTCCGGCCGCACCCGTTGGAACTCGAGGGCGCGGACCCGGGGACGCGAGGACGTGCGGACGGAAAATCCTGCTAACGACAACGGGATGGTGCCCCCCCGGGATCGCAGCGGAAACCAGCGGGTGGGGGGCAGGGGGAGAGCCTGGGGCGGCTTTCCGTCCCCCCAACCCTCCGTGTCCTCCGTGCCCTCCGTGGTTTTCTCCCCGGGCCGCCAGGCCGCGCCGCCGGGTTCACGCCCCCGGCAGCAGGATCCGAAACGTCGTCCCTTTGCCCAGGGCGCTTTCCACCCGGAGGTCGCCGCCGTGCTGCTGCACGATGCCGTAGGCCGCCGCAAGCCCCAGCCCCGTGCCCTTCCCCACCTCCTTCGTCGTGAAGAAGGGGTCGAAGATCCGGTCGAGGTCGCCGGGGGGGATGCCCTTCCCCTCGTCGGTGACCTCGATCTCGGCCCATTCCCGGCCCTCGTCCTCGACCCGGCGGGTGACGAAGAGGAGCCGTCCCCCCTCGGGGGCCATGGCGTCCCGGGCGTTCGTGGCCAGGCTCACCAGCACCTGGCGGATCTGCTCGGGGTCGGCCCGGACCAGGGGGACCCGGCCCTCCGCCCGCACCTCGAGGCGGACCGCCTCGCCCAGGGTGGGCCCGAGCAGGGCGGCGGTCTCCTCCAGGAGCCGGTTCGGGTCGAGCCGGCGCTTCACCAGGACCTGGCGCTGGCTGAAGGCCAGGAGCCGCCGGGTGAGGGCGCCCCCCCGCTCGGCCGCCTCCACGATGGTCTGGAGCCGGCGGGCCTCCGGGTGGTCGGACCCGAGGCGCCGGATGGCGAGTTCCGCCGCCGAAAGCACGGCCGCGAGGAGATTGTTGAACTCGTGGGCGATGCCCCCGGCGAGCTGGCCCACGGCCTCGAGCCGCTGGGCCCGGAGGAGCTGCTCCTGGAGCACCCGGTTTCGCTCCTCGGCCTGCCGGTGGGCCTCGATCTCCCGCTCGAGCTCCACGTTCGCGTCCTCGAGCCGGCGGTGGGACTCCTCGAGCCGGTCGAGCATCCGGCCGAACGCGTCGGCAAGCCGGGCCACCTCCCCCGTGCCCCGGGCCTCGGGCCGGCGGCTCCAGTCCCCCGCGGCCACGGCCTCGGCGACCGCGGTCAGCCCCTCCAGGGGCCGCATCACCCGGGCCACCAGGAACACGGCCAGGAGCCCCGCCCCCAGCACCACCAGCCCCGCGAGCCCCACGGTCTGGAGCGTGAGGGCCCGGGCCGCGGCCCCCAGGGGCGCCGCGTCGATCCCCACGTGCACCACCGCGAGCCCGTCGAGAACCGGCTGGGCCGCGTGGACCACCTCGCCCTCCGGGGTCCGGAGCCGGCGGGTGCCCGCCGAGGGGGCCACGGACCGAAGCGCCTCCGGCACCCCGGCCTCGAAGGTGTGAGCCAGCACCGCGCCACCCCGCTCCACGTAGGCGTAGCGCACCCCGGGCTCCTTTTCCCGGGCCTCGCTAAGGAGCATCCCCAGCCGGAACCGGTTCTCGGTCAGGACCGGGTCGGCCACCTCCCGGGCCAGGTGACGGGCCACGGTCATGGCCCGCAGGTCGGTCTCCCGGCCAAACTCCCGCCGCACCGACAGGGCCGTGAGCGCCACCCAGGCCACGCCCACGGCGAGCACCAGGCCCACGGCCCCCAGCTCCAGCCGGTGCCGAAGTTTCACGGGCGCCCCTCCCGGGCCTCGAGCCAGGCCCGCATGGCCCGGATGCCGTCGTAGGCCCGGTCGTCCCCGGGCACGAACCGGTCCACCCCCATGCCCTCCAGGATCCGGCGGCCCGCAGGGTCCTCGTGGGCGTGGAGCAGGGCGTCCCGCACCCGCCGCACGAGCTCCGGGTCGGCCCCCCGCCGCACCACCACCGGCGGGATGCCGTAGGGCGGCGAGCGCCAGATCACCCGGCAGCGCTCCGCCACCTCGGGCTCGCGCCGGGCCAGGTAGTGCCAGATCAGGCTGTCCACGGCCGCCCCGTCCACGAGCCCCCGGGCCACGGCCCGGATCGAGGCGTCGTGGGCGTGGGTGTACACCACCTCGCCGAAGAAGGTCTCCGGGGTTTCCCCGCGCTGGGCGAGCTCGTACGTCGGCACCAGGCAGCCGGAGTTGGACAGGGGATCGGTGAAGGCGAACCGCTTGCCCCGGAGGTCCTCCAATCTGCTGGCGGGGCTCGCCCGGGGCACGAGGATGTAGGAGTGGTACACGGTTTTCCCGTCCACCACCGGGACGGCCAGGATCTCCACCCCGAAGGCGTCGTGGGCCTCCACGTAGGGCCGGCCGCACACGAACGCGACGTCGGTCTGGCCGGTTTTCAGCAGTTCGTTCGTCTCGGCGTAGGTGCCCCGGTCCACCAGGTCCACGGGCCGGCCGAGCCGTTCCCCCAGGTACTCGGCCAACTCCCGATAATACCGGTACCCCTCCTTGGGGGTGATCATGGATCCCAGGGCGATGCGAAGGGCGGCCTCGCGGCTCGGCTCGGGGGCGGACGCCTCGGCCCCGGGCTGGGCCGAGAGGTCCACGAAGGGCTCGTCGCCCCCCGAACAGGCGGCGAGGAAGAGGAGCAACGGGATGAGGAGGCGGGCCGCGACGCCGGCCGGCCCTGGGACCCGAACCCTCGGCGTACGGCCCGTGGACCGTGCGGCCACGGCTCGGCCCGCCGGACCGGAGACCGCCGACTGGCGACCACGGACCGAAGTTCCTAGGAAGCTCCGTAGGCCGCGAGGCGCGGCCTGTTTGCAAGAACCATAACTTCCGCCTCGGCCACACGGTGCGCCGCGGCCGTCTGGACCACAGGACCGAAGACCGCGAGACCGGCGACCGGCGACCGAAGTTACTTGGAAACGCATGTACCGCCCCCTTTCGACGCGGGTCCCGGGCGGGGCAAACCGCCCCGGCCTCCTATCGGCCCGCGGCCCCCGGGTCTTGAAGGTTCCCGGCCGCCGCCGACTCGTCGGCGGCCCGGGCCACCTCCTCGAGCGCGGCCCGGAGCCCCGGGGTGGGCACGAAGGCGCAGCCCTCGGCCGGGCTCACCCGCCACCCCTTTCGCTCCCGCACCACCTCGATCCACAGCTGCTGCTCCAGCAGGGGCTCCACCACGACGGCCCGCACCAGGGCCTTCGCCCGGCCGGGATCGTGCACCACCTCCTTGAACGCCACCGTGGCCTCGCCCCGCACGGTGCGGGGCGCGAACCGGTCGGGATCGAACCCGCTCACCGGAACCTGGATCACCTCCACCTCCTCGGGCACGGGCACCTCGGGGTGCCGCTCCTTGACGAGCCGGATCTCGTGGAACCGCTCCTGGCCGCCCCCCACCCATTTCTCCTCGAACCGGGTGCCGAACCCGGGCCGGATCTCCCGGCGCTCGGCCCGCAGCGGCCCGCCCCGAGCCTGCTCGCAGACCCAGTCGGCGTAGGGGCCGTGGTCGGTCACCAGGTACACCTCGCCCCCGTCCCGGAGCCGGGAGGCCACGAGCTCCTGGAACGGCCGGCCGAAGAGCCTCCGGCCCTCGTGGCGGTCCTTGGGCCAGGGGTCCAGGAACAGGGCCACCACCCGGTCCAGGCTCCGGGGCGGCGCCACCCGGTGGAGCACGAACCGGGCGTCGGCCAGGGTGCCCCGCACGTTCCGGCACCCGGCCCGGCCGCACCGTTCCAGGGCCCGGGCCAGCCGGCCCCACTGGAGCTCCACCCCCAGGTAGTTCCGGTCGGGGTGGGCCCCGGCCTCCCGGGCCAGCCGCTCGCCCGTGCCCGGCCCGATCTCGAGCTCCACCGGGCCGGGCCGGCCGAAGAGTTGGGCCCAGTCCTGGGGCCGGCCGAGCCGCCACCAGGGCACGAACCCCTCGGGCACCGGGAAGAAGGTCCGCCGGCTCCCGGCCACCCTAGCCCCCCTTGAGGTCCTGGAGCACCCGCTCGGCGTGGCCCTTGGCCTTCACCTTGGGATACACCCGCTCCACCCGGCCGTCGGGCCCCACCACCACGGTGGTCCGAATCGCCCCCATGGTGACCTTCCCGTAGGCCTTCTTCTCCCCCCAGGCCCCGCAGGCCTCGTGGAAGGCGTGGTCGGGGTCGGAAAGGAGCGGAAAGGTGAACCCGTGCTTCTCCCGGAACCGGGCGTGGCTCGCGAGGCTGTCGCGGGAGATCCCGATCACCCGGACGCCCAGCGTTTCGAACTCCCCGAGGCGTTCCTGGAACTCCAGGGCCTCGGCCGTTCACCCCGAGGTGTTGTCCTTGGGGTAGAAAAAGAGAACCGCCCGGGAGCCCCGGAGGGTCTCGTTCGTCACGGTCTCGCCGGTGTCGCTTTCCAGGGAAAACGCCGGCAGCGGATCGCCGGGCTGGAGCATGGGGCACCTCCTTTGGAACGGTTCGCAACGGGCGTGCAGGATACCCCACCGGCCCGGTCGGACCCAAGCGCTTGTTGCGCCCCGCCCCGCCGTGGTA
>CAZUYO010000027.1:0-16763 GCA_964624725.1 uncultured Thermodesulfobacteriota bacterium | reverse complement strand
CCACCTGGACCACCGCCTCCCGCCCCTCCCGGGCCGCCCCCTCCACCTCCTGGAAGAGCCCGAGGCTCCGGTCGATCCGGTTGCGGATCTCGCCCATGGCGCGGCCCACCTCGGCCACGAACCCGGTCGTGCGGTCGCTCGCCTCGCTCACCCGGTCCACGTTGCCGTGGATCTCTCGCAGCGCCCCGTAGATCTGGCTGATCGAGGCCGTGGCCTCCTCCACCGAGCGGTTCAGGGTCTCGGCCCCGGAGAAGAGCTCCTCGGTGCTCTGGGCCAGGGTGTCCATGAACGCGAGCCCCCGCTCGCTCTCCGCCTGGACCCGCTGGGCCCGCTCCCACACCCTCTCCCCGGCCCCCTCCACCACCGAGAGCCCCTCCTTCGCCCCCTGCACCGCCCGGCCCAGGTTGTCGAGTACCCACCCCAGCAGGGTGGCGTGCTCCTGCATCCGCCGGACCACATCGCGGATGGCGTCGGCGTGGGAGTCCAGCCGGCGGAGCCGGTCCTCCAGGTCTTGGCCCAGGGGAGCCCAGGGGCCTTCGGGGTGTTCCCGGGCCAACTCCAGGAACTCCCTGAGCGTCTCGGGCGGGCGGGCGGCCCGGGGCCACAGGCCCGCCACGGCGAGCCCGAGGGCGGCGACCCCCGTACCCGCCGCGCCCCACCCGGCCCAGGCGATCCCGGCGCCGGCGAGCCCCAGGAGCCCGCCGATCCACCCGCCGAGGCGAGAGCCGCTTCCGTCCATGAGCCGATCTCCTTTCTCACGGTTCGGTGATCTTCTCCTGGATCGGCCGGGGCGGCCCGCGCCTTGACCCGGGCGGGGCCTCGTCCCGCCAGAACCGCTCCTCGAGGCGCTCCAGGAGCGGGGCCAGGGTTTCCGGCCGGCGGGCGCTCACGGCCACGCCGCCGTGGAGCCGGGCCAGCCGCTCGGCCTCGCCCGGGGGCAGGAGGTCGGCCTTGTTGAACACCAGCAGCGTGGGCTTGTCGCCGAGGTCCAGATCCGTCAGGAGCCGCTCCACGGCCCGGATCTGGGCCTCGAAGGCGGGGTTCGCCACGTCCACCACGTGAAGCAGAAGATCCGCGTCGTGGAGCTCCTCGAGGGTGGCCCGAAACGCCCCCACGAGCCCCTCGGGAAGATCCCGGAGGAACCCCACGGTGTCCGTGATGATCACCTCCCGCTCCCGGGGAAACCGAAGCCGGCGGGTCGAGGTGTCCAGCGTGGCGAAGAGGAGGTTCTCGGTGAACACCTCGGAGCGGGTCAGCGCGTTCAGGAGCGTGCTCTTCCCGGCGTTCGTGTACCCCACGATGCTCACGATCGGCACCCCCGAGCGCTGCCGCCGCTGCCGCCGTTGGGTGCGGCCCCGGGCCAGGGCCTCGAGCCGGCGCTCCAGGTGGGCGATGCGGTCGCGCACCCGGCGGCGGTCCACCTCGAGCTTCGTCTCCCCCGGCCCCCGGCCCCCGATGCCGCCCGTGAGCCGGCTCATGGCGAGCCCCTTACCCCGCAGCCGGGGCAGGATGTACCGGAGCTGGGCCAGCTCCACCTGCACCTTGCCGTCGGGGGTGTGGGCCCGGCGGGCGAAGATGTCGAGGATGAGCTGGGTGCGGTCGATCACCCGGACCTCGGCCAGTTCCGAGATGGCCTGGGCCTGGGCCGGGGAGAGCTCCTGGTCGAACACGAGCAGATCGGCCCCCTTCTGGAGGGCCGACGCGATCACCTCCCGGAGCCTCCCCTCCCCCAGGAGGTACCGGGGGTTGATCCGCCGGGGCCGCTGGACCACGGTCTCCACCGGCTCCACGCCGGCGGTGCGGCACAGCTCCCGCAACTCCCGGACCCGTTCCTCCACCTCGTGGCGGGGCGCCGTGGACACGTGGACCAGGATGGCCCGGTCGGCGGCGAGCCGGGTCTCCACCGTGCCGGCCTGGCGGCTGGCGATCTCGTCCTCGAGGGCCCGGATGAACTCCCCGAAGGGCAGCCGGAAGGCGAAGAAGTCCTGGGGCGGAAGGAGCCGGTAGGTCTCCCCCCTGGGGTTCGGCGGCAGGAGATGGGCCACCCGGATCGTTCCGGGCCGGCCCTCGCGGGTGACCTCCACCGCGGCCATGGCGTCGAGCCGGAGGAGCGTCAGGTCCGCAAGGTCGTCCTCGTTGAGGTCCTCGCCCCGGAGATGGGTGTGGACGCACCGGACCCCCCGGAGCTTCCCCCGACCCAGGCCGTGGCGGGAAAGGTCGGGGATCAGGATGCCGGCCTCGTCGCCCACCACCACGTGGAGCACGCCGCCCCGCCGGTCCACGAGCACCCCCACCTGGCGGCCGGTCTCCCGGCTCAGCCGGGCCATCTGGTTGGCGAGCTCGGCGGTGACCAGGTCCTCCTCGGGAATCCTCCGGCGGTAGAGGCGCTCGAGCGCCCGGATCTGGCTGGGCTTGAGGCCCGTCAGGTTGCCCTGCACCTGGGAAATGGGTCGTCACCTCCTCGCGGTCCGGTTTCCGGATCCCATCCTATCACCCGGATTCCCCGAGGAGGAAGCGGATCCACTCCTCCATCCCCTCCCCCGTGCGGGCCGACACCACGAACACCCGGAGTCTGGGGTTCACGGCGCGCAGGTTCCGGAGGAGAAGATCGAGGTCCACCTCCAGGTGGGGCAGCAGGTCCGCCTTGGTGACCACGGCGGCGGTGGCGTGGTGGAACACGGCCGGATACTTGAGCGGCTTGTCCTCCCCCTCGGTCACGCTCACGAGGGCCACCTTCTCGTCCTCCCCGAGGTCGTAGGTGGCCGGGCAGACGAGGTTCCCCACGTTTTCGATGATCAGCAGGTCGACGCCCTCCGGGTTCCGGTGCCGGAGCCGCTCGAACGCCCGCCGGACCATGGCGGCGTCGAGGTGGCAGGCTCCCCCCGTCACCACCGCCTCCACGGACACCCCGGTGCGGGCGATGCGCTCCGCGTCGTTCTCGGTTTGGACGTCGCCCTCGATCACCGCGGCCCGCACGCCCCCGGGCAGCCGCCCCAGGGTCGCCTCGAGGAGGGTGGTCTTCCCTGAACCCGGGCTCGAAATGAGGTTCACGCTCCGGCGCACCCCGGCCGAGGTGAACAGCTCGTGATTCGCCTTTGCCAGCGCGTCGTTACGGGCCAATATTTTCTGTTCAACACGAACTTCGGTCATCCGTCCTCCACGTCCAGTTCCTCGAGCAGGAGCTCGTCGCCGGCCACCATCTCGGCGCCCTCCCGGCCGCAGGCCGGGCACGGGTCGAAATACCCCTGGGCCCGGAACCGCGCGCCGCAGTGGCCGCACGAGAACTCGGCCTCCCGCACCTCCATCTCCACCCGGGCCCCCTCGAGCACGGGGCCCTCGAGGAGGGTTTCCAGGGCGAACCGGAGGGTTTCGGGCTCCACCCCGGACCACCGGCCCACCACCACCTTGAGCCGGGCGATCCGGGCCGCTCCCTCCCGTTCGGCCGTCTCGCGGGCGAGCCGCAGCACTTCCATGGCGATTCCGGTCTCGTGCACGGGTACGTCGGCCTCCGGCTGAGGGGCTTTGCGGCATTCGGTCGTCCCCGCCGCGCTTCGGGCGCCCGTTATAGGGGTGCGGGGGCCGGGTGTCAACGCGGGCCCGGGGGTTCCCGCCCCGCGGGGCGTTGTGGTAGTAAGTGCCGACCCCGTTTCCCCCCAATCGGAGGAGCCCGATGGCCGACATCAAGAAGATGTACCGCACCGTGATGGACGACCATTTCCCCGACCGCCTGACCCTCACCTTCGGCGACCAGACCCTGGAGTACCGCAAGCGCACCTGGAAGCTCCCGGACACGTCCGGCGGGTTGGTGGAGAAGGGCCTTCGGTACGGGGAGAATCCCGGCCAGGAGGCGGCCCTCTACGAGCTCGTGGGCGGAAACCTGACGCTCGGCGCGTGCACCTTCATCGAGCCGGGCCTGGGTCTCGTCTCGTCCCTGGCCGAGGAGCACATGCTCCAGGCCGGAAAGCACCCCGGGAAGATCAACCTGACCGACGTGGACAACGGCCTCAACATCCTGCGGTACCTGATGGACCGGCCCACGGCCGTGATCCTCAAACACAACAACCCGAGCGGCGCCGCCGAGGCCGAAAGCCTCGAGCAGGCGTTTCGCCGGGCGTTCCGGGCCGACCGCATCGCCGCGTTCGGCGGGGCCCTGGTGGTCAACCGGCCGCTGGACCGGGCCACGGCCGAGGCCGTGGTGGAGCAGTACCTGGAGGTGGTCGCGGCCCCCGACTACGAGGAGGGGGTGGTCGAGATCCTCAAACGCCGCAAGGACCTTCGCATCCTGGCCGTGCCCCGCATGGACCGACTGGCCGAGTACCGCACCCGCCGGTTCGTGGACTTCAAGAGCCTGATCGACGGGGGCCTCATCGTGCAGCAGTCGCCCCTGAACGCCATCCAGGGCCCCTCCGACTTCCAGCCGGCCGCGGCCACCCACGAGGGCCGGGAGTACCGGGTGACCCGCGACCCGACCCCGGCGGAGCTCGCGGACCTCTTTTTCGGCTGGTGCGTGGAACAGGGGGTCACGTCGAACTCCGTGCTCTACGTGAAGGACCGGTGCACGGTGGGGATCGGCACCGGGGAGCAGGACCGGGTGGGGGTGGCCGAGATCGCGGTGTTCAAGGCCTACACCAAGTACGCCGACGCCCTGTGCTACGACCGCCACGGCCTGCCCTACAAGGACCTCGAGCTGCGGGTCCGCAAGGGGGAGGCCGACCAGGCCCTGCTCGACGAGATCCAGGAGGAAACCCGCCGCGCCAAGGGCGGGCTCATCGGCTCGGCCATGATCAGCGACGCCTTCTTCCCCTTCCGCGACGGGGTGGACGTGGGGCTCCGGGAGGGGGTCACGGCCGTGTGCCAGCCCGGCGGCGCCAACCGGGACTGGGAGGTGATCGAGGCCGTGAACGAGGCCGGCGCCACCATGGTGTTCACCGGGCAGAGGTGCTTCAAGCATTAGGGTGCGGACGTTGGGACGGTAGGACGTTCGGACGGAACGATCGGGGGGGGGCGGCGGGGTGAGAAACGGGACACCCCTCCCCATGGAGAGACCCATGACGCTGTCGCGGAAGGCCCGTTCTTTCACCGAGTCCGTCATCCGCGAGATGACCCGCCACGCCGTGGCCCACGGGGCGGTGAACCTGGCCCAAGGGTTTCCCGATTTCCCCTGCCCCCGGGAACTCAAGGACGCGGCGTGCCGGGCGATCCAGGACGACATCAACCAGTACGCCATCACCTGGGGCGCCCGGTCGTTCCGGGAGGCCCTGGCCGAGAAGACCCGCCGGTTCCTGGGGATCGAGGTGGACCCGGAGGCCGAGATCACCGTGACCTGCGGATCCACCGAGGCCATGATCGCGGCCCTCCTGGCCGTGGTGGATCCCGGGGACGAGGTGGTGGTGTTCGAGCCCTTCTACGAGAACTACGGGCCCGACGCGATCCTGTGCGGCGCCACGCCTCGGTACGTGGCGCTGCGGCCCGTGGAGGAAGGGGGCGCGCGTCGGTGGGCGTTCGATCCGGACGACCTCGCCCGGGCGTTTTCCCCCCGCACCCGGGCCGTGGTCTTGAACACCCCCCAGAACCCCACCGGCAAGGTGTTCACGGCGGAGGAACTCGGGGCGGTGGCCGCCCTGTGCCGGGAGCACGACGCCGTGCTCGTGACCGACGAGATCTACGAGCACATCGTGTTCGACGGCCGCCGGCACGTGGCCCCCATGACCCTTCCCGGCATGCGTGAGCGCACCATCGCGATCAGCGGCCTCAGCAAGACCTACTCGGTCACCGGCTGGCGCATCGGGTACGCCATCGCCTGCCCCGAACTCACGGCGGGCATCCGGAAGGTCCACGATTTCCTTACGGTAGGCGCCGCGGCACCCCTCCAGGAGGCCGGCGCCGTGGCTCTGGGGCTGCCGGAGGCCTACTACCGGGACCTCGCGGACCTCTACCAGGCCAAGCGGGACCGGTTCGTTCCCCGGCTCGAGGCCCTGGGGTTTCGGTGCTTTCCTCCCGAGGGGGCCTACTACGTGATGGCCGACGTCTCGGGGTTCGGGGCGGAGGACGACACCGCCTTCGCCCTGGAGCTCGTGCGGCACGCCGGGGTCGCGGTGGTTCCCGGGTCGAGCTTCTTCTCCGACCCGGCGCTGGGGAGAAACCTCGTGCGGTTTTGCTTTTGCAAGCGGGACGAAACCCTGGACGAGGCGCTCGACCGCCTGGAGCGCTGGGCCCGGGCCGGAGCCGGGTAGCCGACCCCAAGGGGCGGACTGGGTCCCCTATCCCTGTCTCGCCCCCGCCTCCGCCCAGATCGCCCCGGCCGAGGAGGTGCCGATCCGGTCGGCCCCGGCGTCGAGGAGCGCCACGGCCTGCTCCAGGGTCCGGATCCCGCCCGAGGCCTTCACCCCGCACCGGCCGCGGGCCACCTGCCGAAGCACCCGCACGTCGTCCAGGCTCGCGCCCCGTGGCCCGAACCCGGTGGACGTCTTCAGGAAGTCGGCCCCGCACCCGAGGGCCAGGGCCCCGGCTTCCTTGAGCCGGGGTGGATCGAGGTAGGCCGTCTCGAGGATCACCTTGAGCACCCGGTCCCCCGCCGCCGTCCTGAGGGTGCGCAATTCCTCGGCCACGGCCCGGTAGCGTCCCTCGAGAAACCACCCGACATTCCAGACCGCGTCCACCTCCTCGGCCCCGTCGCGAAGGGCTTGCTCCACCTCCCCCGCCTTGGCCCGGGTGGACGAGGTGCCCAGGGGAAACCCCACCACGGTCACCACCCGAACCCCGGTACCCCGCAGGTGCCCCGCCGCCTCGGCCACCCGACACGGGCTCACGCACACCCCGACCCAGCCGTGCTCGGCCGCCTCCCGGCACAGCGCCTCCACCTGGGCGGCCGAGGCCACCGGGGAAAGGAGCGTGGACTCGATGGCAGAGCGAAGGGCCTCGCGGTCCATGGCGGTTCCGTGGGGAAAGGGGGGACGGATCGGGGGAAACCCTACCATCCCCGGGCGCGGCGCTCAACGCCGTGCCGGCTTGCGCCCCCTGCCCCCTACCGCTTGAAAAGCCCCTTCAAAAATCCCTTGACCCCTTCCTTCACGCTGTCGCGAATGGCCCCTTTGGTTTCGTTGCGGGTGTCGTCCACCACGCCTTCGGACACGTCCTTCGCGTCGTGGGCGACCACCCCACCCGCCCGTTCCAACGGCCCCCCTCCCGAGCCCGAGGTTTGTTCCGCCTCCGCCGGGGGAGATTCCCGTGAGGGCTCCGGCAGGGAACCGTCCCGTTGCGCAGGGGCCCGGACTCCGGGTTCCCCGGCGCCGGGCGAGGCCTCCGGGTCCGGGCCTCCCCAGAAGCCCAGAACGATCCGCGTTTTCGCGTCGGGAAGATCCGCGACGGCCAGGTCGAGGGCCTGGGGGGATGCCGGCTGCAGGGTCACGTAGGGGGGCACGCCCAGCCGGTTCTCCGCGCGCCGGTAGGTCACGTAGGTGTCCTCCCCCACACGGGAGACCTCCCTCGTCCACCCGGAACCCAAGGCGTCCCCGTACCAGCTGTCCACCGCGTCCATGCCTTCGGTGGTGACGAGATGAGCCTCCCGGATCGTCCGCTCGTATCCCGCGCTCGCCTCGGTCCCCATGGTGAAGTAGCAGCCGGGGGGGACCGGGAGTCCCACCTCCTCCTTCCGCGGGATCTGGCGCCAGCGCTCGTCCTGGCCCTGCCCCTGGATCCCGGCGAGCCGGCGCCCGGCCCGGCTCAGGGGCACGGGGGGCGCGACGAGTTCCTCCGGGTGGGGCATCGGCCCGCCGGCGTTGGCCTCCTCCTCTTCCTCGCCCATCACCCGGGCCAGGGGCACCCGCCGGAAGCCGTGCGGAGCCGCGAACGCCTCGTCGGGCACGTCGCGTATCTCGATGGCGGTAACGGGGCTCTCGTCCGAAACCGGCTGTCCGTTCTCGTACCGGATCTCGCGAACCGCAACGCCCTCCCCCAGCACCCGGGCGTAGGCGCCGCGTGCCCCTTCCTCGCCGGCGGCGCAGGCCCAGAACTCCGCCAAGAGATCCCCCAACCCGTCGGTTTCGCTGCGGATCACCTTCCCCGTCGCCACCCAAAGGTCAACGAAGGGGGTTCCGTTCTTCATGATCCGGTAACCTTCCACCGAGTACCCCGACACGGGATCCCCCCGGCCGAGGGGCCTGACGGCATACCGGGCCTCGGGGGCCGAGGGGGCCCCCTCCGAGCCCATCGCGGTGGCGAACGCCTCCCGCAAGGCGGCAAACATCTCGCAATACTCGGAGATCGGGCCGGTCGCATAGACGCGCCGTTCGGGGTTCGTGATGAGGTAGGTCCCCGTCCCGCCGTCGAAGACCGTCCTGCCCCCGTCGGCCGGCATGGCCGCCCGCCCCTGTTGGATCAGGATGTCCCCCTCGGGGCTCTTCAGAACGAGCCCCGCCCGTACGGGCACCGGGAGGCCGGCCCCGGCAAGGCACAGGATGGTCACGAGCAAATGAATCCGTCTCATCTGAAACTCCTTTCACCTCGCGCTCGCAAGGGTACGGGGGAACGATGCGGCCCTCGGCCCGTCCCGGCGGGGCAGGCGGTCCCGGCGGCCGCCCTCCCTTCACGGGGGAAGCAAGGAGCGCGCCACGCCGACGGAGGCCCCCGGGGCACGGCGAGAGGGGAGTCGGGGTTCTCTTACCTCTTAGATCGGAAAAGTTTTTCCCAGGCTGGGTAACGCGCCGCCCTTTCCCGGCCGTCCTCACGGCTCGGTTGCGGGCTCAACTTCCGGGGGCCAAGGGCCGATGGGGTACCCACCCGGCGTAACTCCCTTTCCCGAGGCGGTCTCGATGCGGAAACCCCGTGTGGCCCTATGCGCTTGTGCCCTGGTGGCACTCCCGTTCCTCGTCTCCTGCGCCGCGCACCTCGACGCGCGCACCGACGACGAGGTCCCCCCGCGGTTTGCCCACCTCCTGGCCGAGGCGGACCGGCGGGTCGGCCAGTTCGTGGTGGTGGGGGGCGTGCTGGAGGGGGTCCGCGCCACCGAGGCGGGCAGCGAACTCGTGCTCCTCCACAAACCCATCGACGGGTGGGACCGCCCCCGATTGGAGCGGTTCGGCGACGGCCGGATCCTCGCGGCCTACGGGGCCGCCCTGGACCCGCGGCTTTTCGCCCCGGGCCGGGCGGTGACGGTGGTGGGGGAGATCGCCGGGGTCGTCGAACGGGAGGAGGACGGGGCCACGCGCCGCTACCTGGCCGTTCGGGCCTCGGAGGTCCGGGCCTGGTCGCGGCGGGAACTCATGGCTTCCCCCTTTTCCCGACGGGAGACCTGGTATCCCCCCTGGTACGACCCGGCCGTGGGCACCCGGCCGTGGTGGTGGTAGGCCCCCAACCGAGACGAACCTGGATCCGAACTCTCCTCACCTCGGTACCGCCCTTGCATGGGTGAACGGCCGTCCCCCGCAGGGGGACGGCCGTTTCGGACTTTGGGGAAAGGGCGAAAGGAGTCGGTCGTGAGGCGAAAGGGATGGGCGGCGGTTGGTGTGGCGGTGGGGATCCTGTTTCTCGGACTCGTCGCGGTGAACTGTGGAGGTGGCGGAGGGAGCGCCACCAGCCGGCAAGAAACCGCCGGGGCCGCGGATGGGTCAGGGGACAATGGAGACGCAGGCGGCCAGGCCTCGGCTGGCGGGGGAAGCTCCTCTGCCGACCCGGGCGGCTCGGGGGCTCAGGGTGCGGGAGGAACGGCGGGAAACCAGGGAGGATCCTCGGGGACGGGCTCGGCCGTTTCCGACTACGCGGAAGAGGCCAAACGGATCGCCCAAGGGCTGTGGGACCCGGCCGCGGACGAGGCCGAGGTCGAGCGGCTTCTCCTAGATGCGTTTCGCGCCCTGGGGCTCGGGGTGTACGATACGGACGATCAGCCCGTGCTCGAGGGGTCGGGGAGCCCCACCGCCGGCGGGGTCTACCTCCGGGACTACGAGGTCACCCTGCTGGCCCGGGCGTTCCTGCGGTTTCGTGACAACTGGGACTCGGCTCAGATCCCCGTGGACGGCATCCTGGCCTGGGACGGGGACGAGGTGGGCCTGACCCTCCGGGACGAGGCCTGCCAACCGCTCGACCTGACCCTCGAAAACGTCCAGGACGCCCTCCAGACGCTTTACGGGTACTGGGGTCTCGCCGGGTTCACCGATCGGGATTATTTCCTGGCCGATCTGCTCACCGAGCTGGAACGGGCAAACCCCAACAAGGCAGTCCTGCCCAACGAATTGCCGTCCTTCGACCTACTCGATCCCCTTCAGGCGTTCCTCATCGCCCTCGACTGGCTCAGTGAACCGCTCGAGAGCGGATTTGAGAAGGTCTTCTCCCCTTGCAATCTCCCCGGTGTACAGAGAGAGGCTGGCCGGGCCGCCCCGGGATTGGGGCAAGCCCTGACCGGGGCCTGGGGGTTCGCGAGGGGGCTGGGCCGGGTGGTTTCCAACGTGACGAATCCGGTCAATCTCTTTCGGGCGGAACTCATCGTGTACGGGACGAAGATCCGCATCAGCGGGCCGGACTCTCCGATGCACTACCGCCACACCGACGATCCCTACGAGGGCCGGTACGAGTTCACGGCCACCGTGGAGTTCATCGACGACTACGGCGCCACCCTGTCGGGCAGCCTGGTCCCCCAAAAGGGCCCCGTGCCCGAAGCCCTCGTCCGGTTCGAGACCACGGACTTGGAGCAGCATGGCTCGGTGCTCGGCGGCATCCTGGGGACCTGGGACCCGCCGCTGGGTTTGTCCCTGGCGTGGGACGCCTACACCGACCAGAACGGCCAGGCCTCGTTCGGTTTCCAAACGAGGAAGGAGACCCCGATCGGCAACCTGGACACGGTGACCCGGACGCACATCTGGGCGTACGCCAACCCCCTGAGCGAAACCTATTGGCACGGCCAGGTTGCGATGCTCCTCTTCCCGATCCGGGAGATTGCCCACTTTGACGTCGGTTGGCACGAACTCGTCCACGGGCTGTGACGGGCCGCCCCCACCGTTGGGGGGTCGCGATCCTCGTCGGGGCTGGGCGGAAGGGGCGATCTTGGCCGCTCCGGTGGCGGCCGCGTGTGTCGGGCTCTCCGCCGGGCACCCGTACGATCCTTCCCGGTGGGGACTCGCCGGCCTTGTGACGGCGACGGCCCTTCTGTGGTCCGCCGCCAGAGGCCGAGGTCTCCCGCCGGTGGGAGTGGCCCTGGTCGTCGGCCTGCTGGTTGTGCTCCCCCTCGTCCGGGCCCTGTCCGCCCCGCTCCACGTGGGGACGAGTCTCCAGTGGCTCACGGGGTTTGGGCTGTTCTGGGCGGTGCGGCTCCGACCCGACGCCGCCCGTCGGGCGGTTCCCTGGCTGGTGGGGGTGGGGTGCGCGGAGACGGTGCTGGCACTGGCCCAGGCCGCCGGGCTTCCCTGGCCTGTGCCCCCTGTCCTGGTCAGGCACCTGGGGGCCCCTGGCACCCTTTCCAATCCCAACTGGCTTGCGGCGGTGTTGGCCCCCCTGCTCCCGCTTCTCCTCTCGGCCCGCGTCCGTGTCCGGCTTCGGAGTTCGGCTTTCGTCCTGATCGCGGCGGGGTTGGCCGTCACCCGATCCCGGGGTGCCATACTGGCCGCGGCCGTGGGATGCGCGGCGCTATGGCTCGCCGGCTTCCGGGCGAGGCGGACGGCCTTTACGGGGCCCGCGTTGACGGCCGGGGGACTGGCCTTTGTCGCCGGGGTGACGGCGGTGCTAAGGGCGCTCCCCGGCGGCATTCCGGGGTTGGGGGGCCGGGTGTTCCTCTGGAGCGCCGCCTTAGCGCTCGTGCGGGAACATCCATGGACCGGCGTCGGCCTTGGCGGGTTTGCCCCCGCTTTTCCGACAGTTGCCGCAACCGTACTGCGCGCCAGCGCCTTCGGTACGTTCCCCCTCGGGGCGGTGGAGCTCGCCCATAACTCGTACCTGCAACTCGCGGCCGAAGCGGGGCTCCCGGCGGTATGCGCGTTCGTGATCCTGCTCCTCTGGGGCCTCGTGAGGGGGTTCCGGGCCCCGGCCACCCGACCTCCGGCCGCCGCGCTGCTGGTCCTGGCCGTCCACGCCCTCGTGGACGGGCCCTTCCAAACCGCGGCCGGGCTGGTGCTTTTCTTTTTCCTCCTGGGTCTGGTGTTCCCCACGCCCGACCCACGCCCCGAAGCTCGGCGCACCTACCCCGGGCGCTCTCTCGCCCTGGGTATCTCGGCCCTTCTTCTCGTGAACGGGGCTCGGCTCGTTTCGGCCGGGGTCTTCTGGGCCCGGGCGGAGGCGGCCCGGGCGAGCGGGCGAGCGGAACGCAGCTTGACATGGGCCAACAGGGCGGCGGCCACGGCCCCGGAGTACGGACCCCTCCGATCGTTTCGCGCCCAAGCCCTGGTGGCGGCCGGCCGCCCCCGTGAGGCGTTGCAGGAACTCGATCGCGCGCGTCAGCTCTGGTTCTCGTTGTCGGACTGGTACCAGTACGGCACCCTCCTCGCCGCCTTGCGGGAGCGTGACGAGGCGTTCCGGTTTTGGGACGCGATGGCCCGATCGTTCCCGCCCTTGGTGCGGCCCCATCTCGAACTCGGGCGGTTGTACGAACAGGCTGGTCACCCGGATGCGGCCGGCCGCGAGTACCGGCTCGTCCTCCAATCCTCGCAGCCCACCCCCGCCGCCGAGAGCGCTCGCCAGTCTGCCGCCCGCCGGCTCGTGGCGCTCCGCGCCGCGCCCCTGGGCCGGGAGTAGGGGCCCCTCTGGGAAGATTCCGCTGCTTACCCGAACGGCGCGGCGAGCCAGCGCTCCACGTCGCCCTCCGGTTCGGGCTCGAACCCCAAGGCCGCGCCCCACATGGCCGGGGTTTCCATGCAGAGGTAGAGCCGCAAACCCTCTCCCGCCCGGCGGCGGATCCGGTCGGCCAGGAACCGGTAGGCGTCGCGCCGTAGCGGCCAGAAGTACCGGAGCTTCCCGTCCGGCCCGGGCACGTGCTCGCCGAAAAACGCCCTCGCACCCCGGAGTTTGGGGCCCCAGCGCTCCAGGAACCGCCGGGGGAACCGAAGCGTGCCGAGGCTCACCCAGGCCACCCGGTCGGCGGGCACGGCCGAGAACAGGGCCTCCACGACATCGGCGTAGGCCTCCCGCCACCCCGGCTCCAGGATCACCGGATCGAAGTGGAACGCCACCCGGTACCCGGCCCGCACGGCCGCCGCGGCCGCGGCGAGGCGCCGGTCCAGGGGGGCGGTGCCCGGCTCGTCCGTGCGGATCCGCTCCGGGGGGTTCACCGACCAGGCCACCACGAGGTTGGGGAGGGGCTCCAGACCCAGGAGCCCGTCGATGCGGTCGCTTTTGGTCTTGAGTTCCAGGGTCACCCGGGGGTGGGGGGCCACCAGGTCCCGGAGCCACCGGGCGTGGCCGGTCCAGGGGTCCAGCGCCAGGCTGTCGGCGAACTCCCCGGTGCCGAGCCGGACCGGGCCGGGCCAGGCCTCCAGGGCTTCCCGGAACTCGGCCTCGGCGTCGGCCAGGTTGGCGTAGAGGGTCAGGGGCTCCTCGGGCGCGTAGAACCGAAGGAAACAGTACGTGCACCCGAACGGGCACTGAAACGCCGGGGTCAGCACCCAGTACCCGCACCGCACCACCCCCGGGCTGCAGGGGCAGGGCTTGAGGAACCGGCCGGGCTCGCGGGTCACGTGCGCCGTGCGTCGGCCGCGGGGGCCGGGGGCCCCTTGGGGCCGCACCTCCACCGGCACCTCGTCCCCCACCCGGCCGAGGAACGCCCGGGTGAAGGGCAGGTCCCGGACGTCCTCGTCCACCACGATGCGCGAAAAGGGCCGGGTCACCCGAGAAACTCCGCCAGGGCGTCCCAGGCCCCCGATTCGGCCGCCCGCCGGGCCTCGCCGAGACGGCGGGCGAGCTCCTCCAGGCTCCGGAACGCCACCGCGCACCGCAGTTCCCCCCCCTCGAAATGCTGGGGCGCCTCGACCCGCACCCCCTCGGGGACCTCCAGGTCCTTCACCACCCGGCGAAACCGCCCCTCCCAGCGGGTCACCGTGGGAAACCGGCGGGCCCGCAGTTCCGCACGCAGGCCCTCGGGCGTCCCCTTCCACTCCCACAGCCCCTCGGCCCGGAGCCACCCCTCCACCTCGGCCCCCTCGGCCCAGGCGCACTCCAGGGCCAGGCGCGCCAACTCGGCGAACCGGTTCCCCCCGAGCCGCCAGGCCGAAAGCCAGGTGAGCACCGACAGGGCCTCGGGCTCCGGCACCCCGGCCAGGGCCCGGGCCGCGGCGCTCGGAACCCGGCCTTCCACCACGCCATCCCGGAGGGGGGCGGGCAACCCGGCGAACCACAGGGCGTCGCGGGCCGCCTGGGGCCGCGGGGCGAGTCCGAGGCGGGGGAACACGGTCTCGGCCAACCCCTCCAGGGCTTCCCCCGTGTCGGCCGTGCGCCGCCGCAGGTAGAGCCCCGCCTCCACGGGGTTCCAGGGCCGGTGGTCGGCGTGGTCCTCGAGGAGGAGGTCCCACAGGGCCGGCCCCTCGAGGTCGGTGATCCGCACCGGAACCGACGACGCGCCGACCCGGCGCAGGGCATCGAGCCGGCGGTGGCCCGCCACGACGGTAAGCCCTCCCCCCTCCTCCCGGACCCACAGGGGCCGAAGCACGCCCACGCGGGCGACGCTCTCGGCCAGCCGGGTCCGCTCCTCTTCGGGCGGCCACGAAAACGAGTAGCGTTCCGGATCCGGGCGCAGCGCGTCCGGTTCCATCAGGGTCAGCCGATCCGTTCCCGCCACGCCAACGCCTCCTGCCGGGAGTGCTCGAACGCCCGGGCCCTCTCCGTCTGGCCCCGTTTCCGGGCCCCCAGGGCCACCACCCGCGCCTTCTCGGCCAGGGTCTCCAGGGCCCGGGCCCGGAGCCGGTCGGGCACCTCGGGGTCGTAGGCCACCTTCCACAGGGCCCGCACCCGGAACCGGTCGAGCCCGAAGTGGGCCTGGGAGAGTTGGCCCGGGTGGCCGTTTCGCTTGACGATGAGCCGCTCGGGCACGAGCAACACCGGGTGCCGGGCCGCGAGCCGGAGCCAAAGGTCGTAATCCTCGCAGGCCGGCAGGCTCTCGTCAAAACCGCCCAGGGCCTCGAACACCTCGCGCCGCATCAGGATCGAGGAGGGGCTGATGATGCAAAGGGGCAGGCAGCGCTCGAAGATCCAGCCCGAGTACTTGGCGTGGATCTTCCGGGGATTCGCCCAGCGACCGTTGCGGTACCAGATCTCCTCGGTGTAGGCGGCCGGGTGATCGGGGTGGGCCGCCAGGGCCTCGAGCTGGCGCTCGAGCTTCCGGGGGAGCCACCGGTCGTCGGAGTCGAGGAACGCGAGCCACTCCCCCGAGGTTTCGGCCGCCCCCCGGTTTCGCGCCGCGCTCGCGCCCCGGTTCTCCTGGACCACGATCCGGAGCCGGGGGTCGGAGAACCGCGCCGCCAGGTGCTCGGCGGTGCCGTCGGTGCTGCCGTCGTCCACCACCACGAGTTCGAGGTCGGGGAAGGTCTGTTCCAAAACGCTCGCGACCGCCTCGTCCACCAGGCCGAGGCGGTCGTGGGTCGGGATCACCACGGAGACGTTGGGCATGGGGTGTCCGCTGGGAAGTACCGTGAATCGCGAAGTCGTGAATCGTTGGGCCGGTCGGCCTCGTCCAGCGCGTTTGCCGAGCGCCGCGGGGGCACGAGAGGACTCCGGCGCGGCTCCGCGCCCTCCGTGGTTCCCCCTCAGTCCTTCCGCCAGCGTTCCAGGAGCTTCGTGCCCGTCAGTTTCCGGAAGTTGGGCTCGGCCGCCCCCACCTCCCGGCCCCCGCCGTGGACCAGATTGTACCCGGCCACCCGGCCCTGGTCCCGGGCGCTCTCCCACCCGAAGTTCCCCCGGATCCAGCCGTGCTCGCTGTCGAACACCCGGGCTACGTCGCCCGCCGCGTAGATGTTGTCGAAGTTGGTCCGGAGCTCCCGGTCCACCACCACCCCCCCGTCCACCAGGAGCCCGCTCCCCGCCAGGTACCCGACGGCGGGTTCCAGGGCCCCGGCCTCGCACACGAGCCCCGCGTCGATGGCCCGGCGGGACGAGGTGACCACCCGGTAGCCCTCGCCGTTTCGGTCGAGGATATCCAGCACGGTCTCGTCGAACAGCACCTCCACCTTCTCGGAAAGCAGCTTTTCGAGCACGTCGGCCCGGGCCACCGGCGACCCCGGCGGCCAAAACCGGGTGTGGCTCGTGAGGTACACCACCCGGCACCCCCGCAAGGCGAAGGCCCGGACCACCTCGAGCCCGGTGTGCCCCTCCCCCTCCACGAGCACCCACTGCCCCGCTCCGGTCGCCGCGCCGGCCAGCCGAATGGCGTCGGCAAACGAGTTCAGCGTGAACACCTTGTGCCGGAGTTCGGCCGCCCGCCGGCCCATGCGCGGCGCCGCCCCCGTGGCGATGAGGAGCCGGTCGAAATAGAGGCTCGTGCCGTCGCTGAGGAGCACCCGCGACTCGTGGGGGAACACCCGGTACACCCGGGCCCCGGCCCGGACCTCGGTTTCGGGATCCTGGAGCACCGGGGTGTCGGGCCGCACCAGCCGGTCCCGACCCATCCGCCCGGCCACGTGATCGGCCAGGGCCGGCTTCAGGTAGAACGGGGTGAACTCCCGGCTGACCATCGTGATCCGGGCCTTGGGGTCCTCCGCCCGAATGGTCTCGGCGGCGGCGGTGCCGGCGGGGCCGGTTCCCAAAATGACGTACTGGCGCATGGGCTTCCTCTCTTTCCGTTGGGTGGCCGACGGCGA
>CAZUYO010000026.1:0-16782 GCA_964624725.1 uncultured Thermodesulfobacteriota bacterium | reverse complement strand
TTCGGACAACGCCGGTCGCCGACAAAGACGGCCGAAGCCCCGCCTGTCGCCGCCTTTTCCGTTCCGAATTCCGGTTTCTAGAACACCGCCGGGTCCTCGTAGGCCCCGAACACGTCCACCAGGGCGTCGCAGATCTCTCCGAGCAGCGCATACTCCCGCACCGCCTCCAGAATGGGGTACATGAGGTTGTCCCCGCCCCGGGCGGCGTCGCGGATCTCCTGGAGGTAGCGCTCCACCTTGGCGTTGTCGCGGTTGCGTTTCGTGTCCTCGATCCGGGCGATCTGGGCCTTCTCGACGGCGTCGTCGATCTTCAGGATCGGGATCGGTTTTTCCTCCTTCATCTGGAACTTGTTCACGCCCACGATGATCTTGCGGCCCTCCTCCACGGCCTTCTGGAACTCCATGGAGGCCCGCATGATCTCATCCTGGGGATAGCCCTGCTCCACGGCCGTGATCATACCCCCGAGCTCGTCGATCTTGCGGATGTACTCCTCGGCCTGGCGCTCCATCTCGTTGGTGAGGGCCTCCACGAAGTAGGACCCGGCCAGGGGGTCGATGGTGTTCGCCACCCCGGTCTCGTGGGCGATGATCTGCTGGGTCCGCAGGGCCACCGTGACCGCCTCCTCCGTCGGCAGGGCCTCCGCCTCGTCGAAGGAGTTGGTATGGAGGCTCTGGGTCCCGCCCAGCACCGCGGAAAGCGCCTCGAAGGCCGTGCGCACGATGTTGTTGAGCGGCTGCTGGGCCGTGAGGCTCACCCCGGCCGTCTGGGTGTGGAACCGCATCCACATGGCCTTGGGGTTCGTGGCGCCGAACCGCTCCTTCATGATCCGGGCCCACATCCGCCGGGCCGCCCGGAATTTCGCGATCTCCTCAAAGAAGTCCATGTGGGCGTCGAAGAAGAAGCTCAGCATCGGCCCGAAAGCGTTGACGTCGAGGCCCCGCTCCACGGCGGCCTGCACGTAGGCGATGCCGTCGGCCAGGGTGAACGCGAGCTCCTGCTGGGCCGTGCTGCCGGCCTCCCGGATGTGGTAGCCCGAGATCGAGACCGGGTGCCACTTGGGCACGTGCTTCATGCAGAACTCCATGGTGTCCACCAGGAGCCGCACGCTCTCCCGCGGGGGCCAGATGAACGACTTCTGGGCGAAGAACTCCTTGAGGGGGTCGTTCTGGACCGTGCCGCCCACCTTGTCCCAGCTCACCCCCTGCTTCTCGGCCACCACCAGGTACATGGCCAGGAGCACGGGGGCCGGATGGTTGATGGTCATCGAGGTGGTGACCTGGTCTAGGGGGATCCCGTCAAAGAGGATCTCCATGTCGCGCAGGCTGTCGATGGCCACCCCGCATTTGCCCACCTCGCCCCGGGCCAGGGGGTGATCGGAGTTCACGCCCTTGAGGGTGGGGTAGTGGAACGCCACCGAGAGCCCGGTCTGGCCGTTTTCCAGCAGGAACTTGTAGCGCTGGTTCGTCTCCTCGGCCGTGCCGAACCCGGAGAACTGGCGCATCGTCCAGAGCCGGCCCCGGTACATGGTGGGCTGCACGCCCCGGGTGAACGGGTACTCGCCCGGGTAGCCCAGGTCCTTCAGGTACTCGAGGTCCGGCACGTCGGCCGGGGTGTAGAGCCGCCGGATCGGGATCTCCGAGAGGCTCCGGAACTCCTCGTACCGCTCGGGCCACCGGGCCGTGGCCTCGGCCACCTTCTGGGCCCACCGCTCGTTTTCCTTCCGGATCGCATCGAGGTTCTGGTTGTCCGCCATCGCAACACTCCTTCGATTGGGCTAGAACGCCGGAAGGCCGGAACGCGGGGAGCGCTCCCATACCTTCTGGCCCCAGCCTTGTGCCCATACCCGTGAAACCGTGGTCAACCGCCAGGCCGGCCCCACTCAGGCAGGCTGCCCCCCCACGGCGGCCCGTGCCCGCCCAGCCGCCCAGCCGCCCAGCCGCCTAGCTGCCCAGCCGCCCTCACGCCAACAGTTGCCGCGAGATCACCAGGCGCTGGATCTCGCTCGTGCCCTCGTACAGGGTGAGCGCCATGGCGTCCCGGAGGTAGCGCTCCACCGGGTACTCCCGCACGTACCCGTAGCCGCCGTGGATCTGGATGGCCTCCCGGGCCACCCGCTGGGCCATCTCGGTGGCGTACACCTTGGCCATGCTGGCCTCCTGGGTGTAGGGCTTTCCGAGTTCCTTCTTGTGGGCGGCCCGCAGGGTGAGCATCCGGGCGGCGTCGAGCTGGGTGGCCATGTCGGCCAGCTTGAACTGGATCGCCTGGAAATCGGCGATGGGCCGGCCGAACTGGCGGCGGTCCTTGGCGTAGGCCGTGGCCGACTCCAGGGCCGCCTGGGCGAGCCCGCAGGCGTTGGAGGCGATGCCGATGCGGCCCCCGTCCAGGCTCGCCAGCATGATCTTGAACCCGTCGCCCTCCCGGCCCAGGAGGTTTTCCGCCGGCACCCGGCAGTCCTCGAACACGAGCTGCACCGTGTCGGAGGCCCGCTGGCCCATTTTCTCCTCCTTGCGGGCCACCTTCATGCCCGGGGTGCCCTGCTCCACCAGGAACACGCTGATGCCGCGCTTGCCGGCCTCCCGGTCGGTCTTGGCCGCCACCATCACGACCCCGGCGTAGGACCCCGAGGTGATGAACACCTTGGTGCCGTTGATCACGTAGGAGTCGCCGTCGCGCTCGGCCGTGGCCCGCAGGCTCCCGGCGTCGGACCCGGCGTTGGGCTCGGTGAGGGCGAACGCGCCGGCCACGTACTCCCCCGAGGCGATCTTGGGGATGTACCGGGCGTGCTGCTCCGGGGTGCCGAACCGGTAGATCGCCTCGCACACCATGTTGGTGACCGAGGTGGTGACGGCGTGGCTCATGCACCCCCGGGCGATCTCCGTGAGGGCCAGGGAGTAGGCCACGGCGCCCATGCCCGTGCCGCCGGCCTCGGCCGGCACCAGCATGCTCATGAGCCCGAGCTCGGCCATCTTCCTCAGGGTGTCCGCCGGGAACCGCTCGGTGCGGTCGAGCTCGTCGGCGATGGGCTTGAGCTCGTTCTCGGCGAACCGGCGGACCATGTCCTGGATCATCTTCTGTTCTTCGGTCAGTGCGAACTCCATGGCGTCTCCGTGTGTAAGGCTGGAAAGCTAGGAGGCTGGAAGGCCGGAAGGCCATTCCCCACGGGACTTCGGTGTTTCGCCCCAGGGGAGCGGACAGCGGGCCCGAAGGTGGACCGCCCCGCTACCCTTGCGCCCCAGGCCTCCCACTTTACGTCAACTGGAACTTGGGACCGGAGAAAACCGCCCCTGGGGGGCGGCGGGGGAGATCGGCTACAGGACCTCTGCCCCCGGTTCGGCCAGGTGCTGGTAGTGGCAGCGCCGGCAGTTGTCCTTGTTCCGGTCCTTGCGGTGGCAGTCGCCCGTGAAGCACCCGTACATCCGGGGCCGCCAGGTGGGCACCTCGGCCTTGTCGTGGGCGATGCTCCGATGGCAGTCGAGGCACCCCAGATCGAGCGGATTCCCCTGGGGGTCGGTCTTGGCCAGGTGCACCTTGTGGTTGATCCGGATGAGTTTCCGGTTCTCCTCGGTTTTCGACCGGATGTCGGTGTGGCAGCCCTCGCACCGGGCCTCCACCCTCTCCTCGAACGCCGCGTACCCCTCGGGGATCAGCCGGTCGCGCACGTACCCGAAGGCGTTGGCCGACTCCGGGAGCTCGGCGTGCCGGGCGTGGCACTGGTAGCAGGTGACCCGGTCGGCCGGGTGCCCCTGGCTCTCCCGCCACAGCTCCGTGAGCACCGGGTGGCAGGTGGCGCACCGGTTCGGGGACGTGTTCACCCACCGGGCCCCGGCCACGAACAGGCCCAACCCCACGAGGACGACCACCGCGAGGAACCCGGCCCATCCGCCGGCGGTCATGTTCTTGGCTCGAGCGATCAACCAACCCATGGTCGTTCTCCCCATGTCTCCTGCCGCCGCCGCGTCAGGCGCGGCTCACCGAAACCCGCAGGGCCTTCCAGGCCTGCGCCCCGTGCCGGTCCGTGCGAAACGGCGCCACCTGGGCCACCGAGACCCCGGGCCCGTGGTCCCGCCACCACCCCGCCCCCGGGGCCTCGTCGTGGCCGAACCCCCAGGAGAGCGCCGCCGCCCGGGGGTGGATCCCCTGGGCCAGCCGCACCCTCACCCGCGCCTCGCCCACCTCGGTCCGCACCCGGGCCCAGTCCCCCTCCGAAAGCCCCAGGGCCCGGGCGGCCTCCGGGTGGAGCCACAACGGGTTTTCGTGTCGGATCTCCCGGCCCCGGGCCGAAACGGGAAACGCCGGATCGAGCTCGGGAGGCCGGGTCACCACCAGGGCGAAGTCCTCCCCCTCCAGGCGCTTGAGGTCCGTCGGCATGCGGTGGGCCAGCCGGCCCGCCACCTCGAGCACCCCCGAGGCCGTGGGGAACCCGTTCTCCCGGGCCCAGGGGTACCCGGCCCGTCGGGCGCGCCAAACCCCGGTGCCCGCCAGCGCCGCGTACCCCCCGTCGGCCGCGAGCGGGGGCAAGGTGTCACAGAGGTAGCGCACGTAGGCCCCCGTGTCGGGATAGGGGAACGACTCGGCGAACCCCTCGTCCACCCTGCGGCCCACGGCCAGGAGCACGTCCCCGAGCTGCCGGGCCTCCCCCACCGGGGCGTTGGGCGGTCCGTCGAAGAGCGCCTCCAGCGGCGCGTCCGGCCGCTGGAGCCACCGGGGCTCCGGCGGGGTCCGGGGCACCGGTTGCTGGAGCAGCACCCAGGCCTTCCCCTCGGCGTCGTACCCCCCCACGAGGTTCCAGAGCTCGAAATCGGTGGGGGCCGGGAGCACCAGGTCGGCCACCCGCGCCGTCTCCGTGAGGTGGGTGTCGAAGGCCACCACGAGCCCGATCCGGTCCTCCTCGGTGAACGCGCGGCGCACCGAGCGGCTCCGGGGGGCCTCGTACACCGGGTTCGAGCGGTACGCCAGGTACAGGCCCGCCCCCTCGTTCCCGGCCAGGAGGTCCTTGATCGCCCGGGTCCGGGGCTCCGTGGCCTCGAACCCGGGAAGCCACCGCAGCGGGTGGGCGAGCCGCAGGCCCGCGGCCTCGGGGTCTCCCTGGGTCGCGTTCAACACCGCGGCCGCGGCCTCCAGGGCCTCGGCCTCCGGGTTTCCGGCCGCGTCCACCCAGGCGAGCGAGGGCGCCCCGGCCCGGAACTCCCGGGCGAGCCGCACGAGGCTCAGGGCCGAGAGCCCCGAGGCGGCCTCCACCAGGTCCACGGAGTAGGGAACCAGGGCCTCGAGAACCTTCTCGGGCGCAAGCCCCACCCACCGGCCGAAGGCCTCGGCGTCGAACCCGCCCTGGGTGAGGAGCACCCGCAGGATTCCCAGAACCACCAGGGTCTCCGAGCCCGGCCGGATCGGGATCCACTCGTCGGCCACGCTCCCGGTGGCCCCCTCGTAGGGGCTCAGGCACAGGATCCGGCCGCCCCGGGCCCGCAGTTCCGCGAGCCCCTTGCCCAGGCGGCCGATGCCCTCGGCCTCGTCCCAGGGCTGCGCCCCCACGAGAAGGAGGGTTCGCACCCGGGAAAGATCGGGCGCGGCCAGGGGCGCCCCGTACACGGCCCGCTGGGCCTCCCGCGCTCCCCACCGGAGGCTCGCGGCGGCGTCGATCCGGTGGCGGACCCCTAGGCGCTCCAGCACCGAGCCGGCCAGGGGATCGGGGCGCCCCAGATCGAAGTAGGCCCGCTCGGGCCCGCGGGCGAGGGCCTCGGCCACCGTATCCAGGGCCTCGTCCCAGGTCACCGGTTCGAACGTCCCGGAACCCCGCGGCCCCGTTCGCCGGAGCGGCCGCGTGACGCGGGCCGGGTCGCGAAACGCCTCCAGGGCGGCAAAGGCCCTCGGGCAGACCCCGCCCAGGTCCCCGGCATCGGGGTTGGGGACGATCTGGACCGGGAGGCCCCCGTCCCGAAACGCCCGCACCGCACAGGCCGAACCGCAGGCCGTGCAGGCGGTGGCCACGGGGTCGCGGAATTTGCGCAGGGACCGGTGGGCCGGTTCCGGAACCCTCGCGGCCGCGGGCCCGGCCAGGGCCGCGCCGGCCACCCCGGCCCCGCTCCACGCGAGAAACTGGCGTCGGCTGATGCTCCGCATGGCGTTCCCCCGGCTAGAGGAGCGGCAGGAACTCGCCGCCCAGCACCACGTTGCAGCGCATGGCGAAGATCCCGACCATCACGAGCACCGCGGCGAACCCGTACACGGCCACGTTTCGGGTGCGGGTGTTCGCCACGAGCACGAGCGGGAGCACCTTGCCCATGAGCGTCTCCACCCAGATGAAGGTGGGCGCGAACGCCCCGGTCAGCAGAAGCCGGGCCGACTCCATGGACTCGGCCTCCCCGAAGTAGTGCACCGCCAGGTCGGAGAAGCTCAGGAAGAGGTCGAACACGAGAAGCCACAGGAGCATCTTCCCGAGCCCGAACACCACCTCGGTGTTCACCTTGCGCTCGCTGCCGAAGAACCGGTCCTTGACGATGGTCACCAGGATCATCATGGCCACGCCGCTCACCATGGCCGAGGTGAGGAACAGGATCGGCATGATGCTCGTGCGCCACAGGGCGTGGGCCTTGGCGAAGCTCAGGATGAACCCGGTGTAGCCGTGCACCATGATCGCGAGCGGGATCCCGATGAGCCCGAAGGTCTTGGTGAGCTTCGCGTTCCCCCGGAACATGAAGAACCCGTAGATGATGCAGTTGATCGGGTAGATCGTAAGGAGGAACGAACCCCAGGAGATCGGGCTGGTGCCGTTGAGGTACACGAAGAGGTGCCAGGCCCGAAGGGGCCGGCCGGCGTGCAACAGAAGGAACATCGGCGCCGCGATGAGGAGCAGGGTCGCCAGCACCACGCCCACCTTGCCCAGGGGCTTGTACTTCTCCATGCCGAACCCGTAGGCCAGGGTCGAGATGATGAACGACCCGGCCGAGAGCCCCGTGAGGTAGAAGTAGATGGCGATGGCCAGGCCGAAGGCCTCCCGGGGCTCCACGTGGTGGGGAATGGTGTACAGAAGGTTCAGGTCCATGGCTTACTCCTCCCCGTGGCCTTCCACCGTGCGGGCCGCCTCGTCGTCGAGACCGATGTAGAAGACCGTGGGCCGGTTCCCGGTTTCGGGCTTCAAAACCGCCGTGGGTTCCCGGGCCAGGATCTTGGCGATCTCGCTCTCCGGGTCGTTCAGATCGCCGAACACCATCGCCCGGGTCGGGCACGAGGCCACGCAGGCCGGGGGCCCGTACCCGTCCCGCACCCGGGGCCAGCACCAGTCACATTTCTGGGCCACCCGGCGCTCGGGGTGGATGAACCGGACCGAGTAGGGGCAGGCGGCCATGCAGTACCGGCACCCGATGCACCGGTGGGGATCGATGTACACGATGCCGTTCGGCAGCGAGTAGGTGGCGCGAACCGGGCACACCCGGGTGCAGGCCGGCTTTTCGCACTGGTTGCAAAGGATGGGCGTGAAATGGCGCCGCACCTTGGGGTAGACGCCCTTCTCCACCTCCTTCACCCAGGTGCGGTACACCCCCAGGGGCACGTCGTTTTCCTGCTTGCAGGCCACCTGGCAGGTGCGGCACCCGATGCACCGCCGCAGATCGATCAGGAATCCGTAACGGGTCTTCGCCATGGGACCGTTTCCTCCCGCGGGGCCTCAGCCGTCGTCCCGGCGAAAGAGGCTCGTGAAACCCCAGAACACCACCCCGAGCACCAGCGCCCCCACCCCGCCCCAGAACCCGGCCTCGTAGAGCCAGGACAGGGCCCGCGCCAGCGGCTGCTCCGCCGCGTTCGGCCGGATGTGGAGGCTCGCAAACTCCCTGCCCCGCTCCTCGGGGACCCGGTGGCAGTTGGGGCAGGCCTGGCCGGTGACCGACTTCTCGGCGTGGGCCGCCTCGCCCTGGTGGCACGACAGGCACTCGGTGGCGTCGTAGCGGTTCGTGAGATCGCCCTTGCCGTGGGCCCCCACCCGGAACCGCGCAAGCCACACCCCCACCCGGCCGCCGGCCACCTGGTCGGCGTGGCACCGGCCGCAGGTCTCGGCCAGGTTCGCCCGGTTCACCGTGGAGGCCGGATCGTCGGCCTTCCGGATCCGGTGGGCCGTGTGGCAATCGACGCAGAACGGGGCCTTCTCGTCGCCCCGGGCCCAGGCCCGGCCGTGCTTCGTCTTCAGCCACCCCTCGGCCTTGCGGGCCTCCTCGGGCGGGGCCTTGATGCCCTTGGCCGCGAGGGCCTTCAGGGCATCCGGCGGGTACGCCCCCTCGGGCGGGGTCTTGGCGTGGCAGGCCCGGCAGTCCACGTCGGGGTACCCCGTGCGCGGGTGGAAGTTGGGGTCGGCGTCCCGGTGGCAGTCGATGCACTCCACGCCCTTTTGGCCGTGGGTCGAGAACACGAACCCCTGGGCGTCCACGAACAGGTCGCGCAGCTCGCCCCCGGGCCCCCCGGCCGAGAACCCGGGCACCCCGTGGCAGTTCTTGAGGCACTTGTCGTTGGTGTAGGGCTTCTCGATCTTCTCGGCCGGCGGCTTGAACCCCGGCGCCATCTCCGCGGCCCGGGCCGCGGCGCCGAGGGCCAGAAGCACGGCTACGATCACGGCTCGCTTCATGGCGTCTCCTCCCCGGCCCCTACGCCGTCACCCGGTCGAGGATCTCGGCGATGTCGAGCACCTGGACCTCCTCTTCCTTCTTCTGGGCCTTCACCCCGTCGCTCAGCATGGTCAGGCAGAACGGGCAGGCCGCGCCGATCACGCCGGCGCCGGTGGCCACGGCCTCCTCGGCCCGGACGTTGTTGATCCGGGTGCCCTCCTCCTCCATCCACATGCGGCCGCCGCCGGCGCCGCAGCAGAAGTTCTCGGTGCCGTGGCGGGGCATCTCGGCGAGCTCGATCCCCTCCACCGCCCCCAGGAGCCGCCGGGGCTCGGCCACGATGTCGGCGTAGCGCGAGAGGTAGCAGGAGTCGTGGAAGGTGAGCTTCGCCGGCATGGGCCGCACCGGCTTGAGCCGGCCCTGCCCCAGGAGCTCCAGGAGGAACTGGGTGTGGTGGACCACCTCGTAGTTCCCGCCGAACTGGGGGTACTCCTTGGACAGGGTCTTCAGGCAGTGGGGGCAGGTGGCCAGGATCTTCTTGACCCCCAGGGCGTCCATGGCCGCGATGTTCTCGGCCACCAGGGTCTGGTAGAGGTACTCGTTGCCCGAGGCCCGGGCCGGATCGCCGCAGCACTTCTCCTGGGTGCCGAGCACCCCGTAGGACACCCCGGCCCGGTCGAGGAGTTTGCACACCGAGGCCACCACCCGCTGGTACCGGTCGTCGTAGGCGCCCGCGCAGCCCACCCACAGGAGCACCTCGAACTCGGGGTTCTCCTCCTCGGTCAGGATCCGGGGGCTCACCTTGCGGCGGGTCATCCAGTCGTTCCGGGCCGACCACCCCACGCCCCAGGGGTTGAAGTTGTTCTCCAGGTTCCGGTTCAGGGTCACGAGCTCCTGGGGCATCTGGCCTTCCATCAGCACCAGGTAGCGCCGCATGTCCACGATCTTGTCCACGTGCTCGATCTGCATGGGGCAGGTCTCCATGCAGTGCCGGCATGTGGTGCAGGCCCAGATGTCCTCGTGGCTGACGCCCCCGCCCTCGATCATCGGTTCCTCGAAGGCCTCGGCCTGGCCCTTTCGGAGGTACGGGGCCTTGGCGACCCAGTGGGCCCGCAGGTCCTGGATCACCTTCTTGGGGCTCAGGGTCTTCCCGGTGTTGTAGGCGGGGCACCGGGCCTGGCACCGGCCGCAGCGCACGCAGGCCTCGAGATCCAGGAGCTGCTTCCAGGTGAAATGCTCCACCTGGCCCACCCCGTAGACCTCGGAGTTCTCGATGTCCACGGGCCGAAACGCCCCCTTGGGGCCCAGATTGCGGAAAAAGATGTTCGCCACCCCGAAGGGGATGTGGCCGAACTTCCCGTACGGAAGGCTCGCCAGGGTGAAAAGCACGAGATAGAGATGAACGCGCCAGAAGAAGTGGACCAGGAACAGCCGCCAGGACTCCGGCAGGAGGTGGAGCGGGATGCTCAGGGCGAACCCCACGGGGTTCCAGAGGTTTTCGAACCCGCTGAGCATCGAGAGCCGGCTCGCCTCGGTCAGAAACCCGGTCACGAAGATCAAGAGCAGTACCACCAGCGCCCAGCGGTCCTCGGGCTTGTTGTCGAGCCGGTCGGGCCGTTCGCCGTACCGGCGCACCCAGAGACGGGCCGTGCCGTACAGCCCCAACAGCGCCAGGAGGTCCAGCGCCAGGGCCAGGGGCCGGGCCACGACCGCCGGCAGGGTGAAGGCGGCCTGCACCACCACGATCACCGTGAGCGGGATCACGAAGGCGTAGAAGAGAAAGAGGTGGTGCCGCCCCTCGGGGAGGTCCCGCAGGATCCGGTCGTGGCGGAGCACCGCCCGGCACACCCCCCCGACCCGCGCCCTCCAGTCCCCGGCGCGGGCCTCGGGCTGGCCCAGGGCGATCCGGCGCGCCTTGGCCACGATCCCACCCGCGGCCACGGCGAGCGCCAACACGATCAGCGCGAAATCGAGCCCATTGACCATGACGATTCCTTCCCAGTGGCTTCGGCGTAGAAGGCTGGAAAGCTGGAACGGGAGAGGCCCGCCTCCCGGCCCTCTCCCGTCGCCCAGCCCCGCCCCCGGGGTCCGGCCGGGTCAAGCCCCTGCGCGTTCCAGCGTCCTCGCGGTGCCCTACCCCGTGGGAGCGGCCACCGTATCGGGGGCCAGAGTTCGGCGGTCAGGGGGCAGTCCCCCCTCTCCCCCGTCGTGCGTCCCCGGCGCCCCGGCCGCGCGGCCGGGGCGCCGGGCTATTCCCAATGGATTACGAAGCCTTGGCGGCCTGGACCTTCTCGATGAGCTTGGGCACGGCCTTGAAGAGGTCGTCCACCAGCCCGTAGTCGGCCACCTCGAAAATCGGGGCCTCCTCGTCCTTGTTGATGGCCACGATGACCTTGGAGTCCTTCATGCCGGCCACGTGCTGGATGGCCCCGCTGATGCCGCAGGCGATGTAGAGGTCCGGGGCCACGATCTTCCCGGTCTGGCCGACCTGGAGGTCGTTGGGCAGGAGCCCCTCGTCCACCACGGCCCGGCTGGCGCCCAGGGCCGCGCCCAGCGCGTCGGCCAGCTGCTCGATCAGCTTCACGCCGTCGGCGTCCTTCACGCCCCGGCCGGCCGACACCACGACCTTGGCCTCGGTGAGCTCGGGCCGTTCGGACTGGGTGAGCTGGTACTCCACGAACTTGGCCTTCAGGCTCCCGGCGTCCACGTTCACCGGGGCCTCGGCCACGGCGGCATCGCCCGCCCCCGGGGCGGCCGCGTCGAAGGCCGTCTCCCGGACGGTGAGGCAGTGCACGGGGGTGTCGATCACGACCCGGGCCACGGCGTTTCCGGCGTACATGGGCCGCAGATACACCACGCCCTCGTCCCCCTTCTCGAACCCGATCGCGTCGCTCACCATGCCGGCGTCCAGAAGCGCCGCCAGCCGCGGCATCAGGTCCTTCCCGGTGGTGGTGGCCGGGGTCAGCACCGCGGTGTACCCCTTCTCCTTCACCAGGTCGGCCAGCGCCTGGGCGTGGGCCTCGGCCGTGTAGTCGGCCACGGCGTCGGCCTCGCTCCACAGCACGTTCTTGGCCCCCACCCCCTTGAGCTGCTCGGCCGCCGCCTGGGCGCCCTTACCCAGGAGCGCGATATCGAACTCGGTTCCCAGGAGCCCGGCCAGCTCCTTGGCGGCCGTGACCGCCGGGAAGGTGGCATGCCGGAGCTCCCCCTGCCGCATCTCGCCAACAAGCAGAATCGCCATCGGTTCTCCTCCCTGGTCCTACAGGACCTTGGCCTCGTTCATGAGCTTGTCCACCAGTTCGTCCACGCTCGCGACCTTCTGGCCGGCCTTGCGCGGCGGGGGCTCGGACAGGCTGAGCACCCGGGCCCGGTTCTTGGGCTCGGCGCCGAGATCGGCCGGGGTCACCTTCTTCACCTCCTTCTTCTTGGCCTTCATGATGGCCGGGAGGCTCGCGTACCGGGGCTGGTTGAGCCGCAGGTCCGCGGTGATGACGGCCGGCAGGGCCACCTCCTTGACCTCGAGCCCGCCGTCGATCTCGCGCTGCACCACGGCCTTGCCGTCGCCCAGTTCCACCTTGTAGGCGAAGCAGGCCTGGGGGAGCCCGAGCTTCGCGGCCAGCATCTGGGCCGCCTGGTTGTTGTCGGTGTCCACCGACTGCTTGCCCATGATCACGAGATCCGGGTTCTCCTGGCGGAACACGGCCGCCAGGATGTCGGCGATTCCGGAGCTCTCGTAGCACTCACCCCCCAGGTCCACGAGGTAGGCCCGGTGGGCCCCCAGGGCCAGGCCGGCCCGCAGGGTCTCCTCGTTCTCGGGCCCGCCGATCGACACCAGGAACACCTCGCCGCCGGACTTCTCGGTGATCCGGACGGCCTCCTCGATGGCGTATTCGTCGAAGGGGTTGACCAGGAAGTTCACACCCTCGGTCTCGATTCCCGACCCGTCCTTCTTCAGCCGGACCTTCACGTCGGGGTTCGGGACCCTACGAACCGGCACCATGATCTTCATCTGCGTACCTCCTTTGGTGGGGTGGATGCCGTTAGTCCCTCAGGAGGGCCCGGGCGATCACCATGCGCTGGACCTCGCTCGTTCCCTCGTAGATCTCGGTGATCTTGGCGTCGCGGTAGTAGCGCTCCACCGGGTACTCGTCGATGTAGCCGTACCCGCCGAACACCTGCACGGCCTCCCGGGTGGCCTTCATGGCCACGTCGGAGGCGAAGAGCTTCGCCATGGCCGCCTCGCGGCCGAAGTTCTTCAGGCCCTGGTCCTTCATCCACGCGGCGCGCCAGGTCAGGAGCCGGGCGGCGTCGATCTCGGTGGCCATGTCCGCGAGCTTCCACTGGATGGCCTGGAAGTTGGCGATGGGCTGCCCGAACTGCTGGCGCTCCTTGGCGTAGGCGATGGCGTGCTCCATGGCGCCCCGGGCGATGCCCACGGCCTGGGAGGCGATACCGATCCGGCCGCCGTCCAGGGTCTGCATGGCGATCTTGAACCCCTCGCCCGGCTGCCCCAGCAGGTTCTCCTTGGGGATGCGGCAGTCCTCGAACACGAGCTCCGCCGTGGAGGAGGCCCGGATGCCGAGCTTGTGCTCCTCCTTGGCCACCTTGAACCCGGGAGCGTCGGCCGGAACGATGAACGCCGAGAGCCCCTTGTGCTTGGCCGAGCGGTCGGTGGACGCGATCACCACGCACACCCCGGCCTGCCCGCCGTTGGTGATGAAGATCTTCGTGCCGTTCAGGACCCACTCGTTGCCGTCCAGAACGGCCGTGGTGCGCACCGCGCCGGCGTCGGTGCCGGCCTGGGGCTCGGTGAGCCCCAGGCACCCCAGCATCTGGCCCGAGGCCAGGGGCACCAGGTATTTCTTCTTCTGCTCCTCGGTGCCGAACCGGTAGATCGGGTCACAGCACAGGCTCGAGTGGGCGCTCACCACCACCCCGGTGGAGGCGCAGGCGGCCGAGAGCTCCTCGACCACGATGGAGTAGCAGCGGTAGTCCATGCCCCCGCCGCCGTACTGCTCCGGAATCGCCACCCCCATGAACCCCAGCTCTCCCATCTTCTTCACGAGGTCCATGCGGAACGTGGCGGTCTTGTCCATCTCGGCGGCGAGCGGGGCCACCTCCTCCTGGGCGAACCGGCGGGCGGTGTCGCGCACCAGGGTTTGTACGTCGTCCAGCTCGAAATTCATGGGACTCTCTCTCCTCCCTACGGGGAACGGGCTCAGCGGCCCTGGAACGCGGCCTTTCGCTTCTCGAGGAACGCCGCCATGCCCTCCTTCTGGTCCTCGGTGGCGAAGCACAGCCCGAAGGCGTCGCTTTCCAGGACGCAGGCGTTGTCGAGGTCCAGGTCCTGGCCCCGCTGCACGGCCTCCTTGGCGAGCCGCACGGCCACCGGCCCCTTGGAGGCCACGGCCCGGGCCTGGGCCAGGGCCTCGTCCATCAGGCTCTCGGCCGGCACGACGTGGCTGACGAGCCCGATCTCCTTGGCCTCGGCCGCCTTGACCTGGCGGCCGGTGGTCACGAGCTCCATGGCCCGGGCCTTCCCCACGAGCCGGGTGAGCCGCTGGGTGCCGCCGAACCCGGGGGTGACGCCGAGGTTCACCTCGGGCTGGCCGAACACGGCCTTTTCGCTCGCGACGATCCAGTCGCAGGCCATGGCGAGCTCGCACCCGCCGCCCAGGCAGTACCCGTTCACCACCGCGATCACGGGCACCGGCAGGTCCTCGAACCGGCGGAACACCCGCTGGCCCTTCAGGGCGAACGCCTTGGCCTGGGCCGCCGTGAGGGGCTGCATCTCGCTGATGTCGGCCCCGGCCACGAAGGCCTTGTCCCCGGCGCCGGTCACCAGGAGCGCCCGGGCCCCGGGATCGGCCTCCACCTCCCGCAGGGCCGCCTCGATCTCGTCGAGCGTCTGGGAGTTGAGCGCGTTGAGCGCCTTGGGCCGGTTGATGGTGAGCCGGTAGATCCCCGGCTCCACCTGCTCCAGGATCACGTTCTCGTAGGCCATGGCACCCCTCCTCCTACCCCGAGTAGTCGTAGAAGCCCTTGCCGGTCTTCCGGCCCAGGGTCCCGGCGTCCACCATCTTCTTCAGGAGCGGGCAGGGCCGGTACTTGGAGTCGCCGAACCCCTCGTAGAGCACCTCCATGATCGACAGGCACACGTCGAGCCCGATCAGGTCGGCGAGCTCCAGGGGGCCCATGGGGTGGTTCATGCCGAGCTTCATCACGGTGTCGATGGCCTCGGGCGACGCCACCCCCTCGTACAGGGTGAAGATGGCCTCGTTGATCATGGGCAGGAGCACCCGGTTCGACACGAACCCCGGGCTGTCGTTCACGCACACCGGCACCTTGCCCAGGTTCTTGGAGAGGTCCTCGATCACCTGGTAGGTCTCGTCCGAGGTCTGGAGCCCCCGGATGATCTCGACGAGCTTCATGACCGGCACGGGGTTCATGAAGTGCATCCCGATCACCTTGTCGGCCCGCTTCGTGACCTTGCCGATCTTGGTGATGGAGATCGAGGAGGTGTTGGAGGCCAGGATCGCCTCGGGCCGGGTGATCCGGTCCAGGTCCTCGAAGATCTTGAGCTTGATCTCCAGGTTCTCGGTGGCGGCCTCCACGGCCACGTCCACGTCGGCCAGGTCCTCGAGCTTCGTGGTGCCCTGGATCCGGCCCAGGATCTCGGCCTTCTTGGCCTCGTCGAGCTTGCCCTTCGCCACCATGCGGTCGAGGTTCTTCCCGATCGAGGCGATGCCCCGCTGGACGAACTCGTCCGAGATGTCCCGGAGCACCACCGGGTACCCCGAGGCCGCGAACACCTGGGCGATGCCGTGGCCCATGGTTCCCGCGCCGATGACGCCGACCTTCTTCACGTCGCTCACCTGCATGGCTCTCTCCTCCCTTCGCGTTGGGTTCCCCAATGGATGCGTGCGGACGTTTGGGCGCCCCCGCGTCGCCCGAACTCTCCCAATCCCGGACCGAGGCGCCCGGCCTACTCCTTCTCCACCACCATGGCCACCGCGCCGCCGCCCCCGAGGCACAGGGTCGCCAGGCCCAGGCGGCCGCCCCGGGCCTCCAGGGCGTAGAGGAGCGTCGTGAGGATCCGGGCCCCGCTCGCCCCGATGGGGTGCCCCAGGGCGATGGCGCCGCCGTTCACGTTCACGCGGTTCCAGTCCCAGCCGAGCTCCTTGCCGTCGGCCAGGCACTGGGACGCGAAGGCCTCGTTGGCCTCGATGAGATCGAAGTCGTCGATCGAGTAGCCGCCCTTGGCCATGACCTTTCGCACGGCGTCGATGGGCGCGAAAAAGACGTCCTTGGGATCCCGGTGGGCCGCGGCGTAATGGCGGATGGTGGCCAGAACCGGCAGGCCCTCGGCCCGGGCGAGCTCCCGGCTCGTCACCACCACGGCGCTCGCGCCGTCGGTGAGGCCCGGGGCGTTACCGGCCGTGACCATGCCGTCCTTCTCAAACGCCGGCCGCAGCTTCGCCAGCACCTCCACCGTGGTGCCCGGCTTCACCGGCTCGTCCACCTCGACCCGCTTGGGGTCGCCCTTGCGCTGGGGCACCTCCACCGGGGTGATCTCCTTTTGGAACGCCCCGGTCTCGATCGCCTTGGCGGCCTTCTGCTGGCTCTCGGCCGCGAACCGGTCCAGTTCCTCCCGGGTGAGCCCGGCCTTGCGGGCCGTGTACTCGGCCAGGTTCCCCATGTGCACGTCGTTGAACGCGCACCACAGCCCGTCGTGGATCATGGCGTCCTCGGTGGGGAAGTTCCCCATCCGCACCCCGCCCCGCAGGTTTCGCTGGAGGTGGGGCGCGTTGGACATGCTCTCCATGCCTCCGGCCACCACCACCTCGGCGTCCCCCAGGGCCACGGCCTGGGCCGCGAGCATCACGGCCTTGAGGCCGGAGCCGCACACCTTGTTGATCGTGAACGCGTTCACCGAGGGCGCGAGTCCCCCCTTCAGCGCCGCCTGGCGGGCCGGGTTCTGGCCCACGCCGGCCTGGAGCACGTTGCCCATGATGCACTCGTCCACCCGGTCGGGGGCCACCCCGGCCCGTCGCACGGCCTCGGCCACGGCGCGCCCCCCCAGATCGGTCACCTTGAGCGGGGCGAAGCTCCCCAGGTACGACCCGATCGGGGTACGGCACGCGGAAACGATCACCACCTCACGAACGGAAGCCATCGCGATCTCCTCCT
>CAZUYO010000025.1:0-17041 GCA_964624725.1 uncultured Thermodesulfobacteriota bacterium | reverse complement strand
CCACGGCCGCTCCGGGCCGACGCGCTCGATCTCCCAGAGCTTCGCGAACTTCAAGAACACGTAGAAGGCCGAAAGGCTCGCGATGAAAAAGCCCTGGGGCCCGTCGAGAAAGCCCCTCTTGAGCACGTACTTCTTCAGGAACTCCAGCGGCGGACGAAGGACGAGAGCGGTCCACGAGAACCGCCGGCCCCGGGCGTGGTGTTCCTCGGCCAGGATCGAGCTGAACCGGTTGATCGTTTGGACGTGATCGGCCATGTCGTCGTAGGTGTAATGGACGATCTCGCCCCGCAGACGCCCGACCGGCCCGTCCACCCGGACCTCGTCGTGGGGGTTTACCCCGCCCCATCGGCCCTTTTCCCGCCGAAACAGCCGGATGCGCGGCTCCGGGTACCACCCCGAGTGGTCGATCCAGCGCCCCAGGTAGTGGACATGTCGCGTGATGTAGAACCCGTCCACCCGGGGGTCCCCCGAGAGCACCTCCTGGATCTCCCGGGCGAGCGCCGGCGTCACCCGCTCGTCGGCGTCCACGGGCAACGCCCACTCCCCCGTCGCCAGGTCGAGCGCCCGGTTCTTCTGGGCCACGTGTCCCGGCCAGTCGGTCACGACGACCCGGTCCGCGATCTCCCGGGCGATCTCCACCGTGCCGTCGGTGCTCCCCGAGTCCACCACGACGACCTCGTCGCAGAACCGGACGCTCTCGAGGCAGCCGCGGATCTTGTCCGCCTCGTTCTTGCAGATCACGGTGGCCGAAAGGCTCGGACGGGCGGAAGAACGGGACATGGGCAAAAACCGGCGGAGAAAGCGGGGGAGGACGCGGCGCTCAGTCCTCGAGCGGGGTGGCCTCGTCGATGAGCATGATCGGGATGTCGTCTTCCACCCGGTAGCGGAGCTTGCAGGCGTGGCACAGAAGGGCGTTCTCCCCCTCCCGGTACTCCAACTCGCCCTTGCACTGGGGGCAGACGAGGATGTCGAGCAGGTCCTGGGGCAGCGCCATGGCTTCCTCCTTCGCGCTTCGGGAGACCAGAGTATACGGGATCTTCAGGCCCGAAGCAGCAGGTACAGGGTGACCGCGTAGAGCCCCAGCCAGGCCTGCCACTCCTTGTGCTTGGCCCACATGCGCCGGGCGTCGTAGGGGGCGCGGTCCTGGGGCCCGGGAAGCCGACGCGGCACGAACCGCGGCACGCGCTCGCAGTACGCCCGGAACGCCTCCCCGTAACGTTCGAGGAGCACCTTCTCCTCCTTGGCGACGAGGCCCCGGTAGACCGGCACGAACGCCACCAGAAAGAGCGGCACGAACCACCACCGCCCCCCCATGATCGCAACCCCCAGCCCGATCAGGAAGCTCCCGGAATAGAGGGGGTTTCGCACCAGGCCGTAGGGGCCGTGGGTCGTCAACTCCTTCGTCTTCACGATGGTCCCCGAGGCCCAGGTCCGGATGGCCTCCCCCAAAAGGGCGATCCAGAACCCCCAGAACACGCTCTCCCGGGTGGGATCGGCGAACACGAGGAACAGCGCGCCCGCCACGAACCCCCAGGTGACCCGTTTCTTCACGAAGGTCTGGAAAAACCAGGACGACTCGTCCACCTGCCCGATGCGCTCGCTCACCCGATCTTCTCCCTCGAGGCCGCCTCGATCTGGCGGCCCACGGCCGCCAGCAGTTCCTCCATGTCCACCCGCTCGTAGCACTTGACCGGCCGGTCGCACGACCGCTGCCAGCAGGGCCGGCAGTCCACCTTGGCCAGCACCGCCTCCCCCCGGTCGAAAAAGTCGATCTCCTGCTCGCAGGTGAGCCCGAACCAGGCCACGACCCGTTTCCCGAGCCCGATGGCCAGGTGCATGCCCAGGGAGTCGCCGGTCACCACCACGTCGGCCAGGTCCATGTACTGGATCCCCCGGCGCAGGCCCTCGGTGCACGGGGTCTCGAGCACGGGGGCCCGGGTGAGCCGGGCGATCTCCCGGTTCCGGTCGGCATCCTCCGGCCCCCCCAGAAGGAGCACCCGCACGCCCGGGAACCGTTCCACCAGCTCCTCGGCGAGCCGGGCCTGGTACTCCACCGGGAGCTTCTTATAGGGGAACAGGGTCGAGCAGCCGGTGTTGAGCCCCACGGCCACCACGTCCCCGAGGCCCCAGGCCCGCCGCATCCGCTCCACGAACGCCCGCTCCTCCTCCGAAAGCCGCAGCACGTACGGGTCGCGGCGGAACGCGAACCCCATCGTCTCGGCGAGCATCTCCTGCTCGCTTTTGCGGTTCCGGCGGAATTTCAGCTCGTCGTCGAGCCCGGTCCAGTACTGGTACCCTGCGGCCGGGGTCAAGGGCACGATGTTGCCCCGCTCGTCCATCCCGAACCCGCGGCGTTCGGCCGCCCGCACCCGTTGGGCCAGGGCCGCCGAACGCCGGCTCTTGTCCACGTTGAGCACCAGGTCGAACCGCCGGGGTTCCAGTTCCAGCACGGTTTCCGGGCCGAACAGGAGCACCTCGTCCACGTAGGGGTTGTTCTCCAGGATCGGCGCGGCGTTCTTGAGGGTGACCCAGGTCAGGAAGCTCTCCGGGTAGGCCCGCTTGATCGCCGGCAGAAGCGCCGTGGTGCGGACCACGTCGCCCATCGCGTCCAGGTTGATGAGCAAGATCTCCGCACCCCGGGGCCGGTACTCGGGGCACCCGTCACAGAGCCGGCGAAACCGGCAGGGCTTGTACCCGTTGAAGTACCGGCAGTCCGCCGCGTAGGGGCCGAACCCCTCGACCACGGGCCGTTCGGATCGGTTCATCTCTGGTGCCTCGGACACAATGGGAAAACGCTGGAAAGCTGGAAAGCTAGAAAGCTGGAAAGCCGAAGGCCGCTAGGCTTCCTGCATCGCGGCCGACTCCAGCGCGCGGGGGCGGCTTCTGGCCGCGACCTCTCCCCCGGCGGCCCGTCCCATCACCTCTTTCTTTCCGCTTCGCGGACGGAACTTCCCAGGATCCGGTCCGCCGCCGCCCGGAGGTCATCCGCGATGGCGTCGGGCTTCACCCCCGACGCCCCAAGCCGCTCCTCCGTCTCCCGGCCGTACCCCGTCCGGACGAGGACCGCCCGGCACCCGGTCCGCCGGGCGAGTTCCAGGTCGGCCGGTTTGTCGCCCACGACCCAGGACCGGCCCGGGTCGAGGCCCAGTTCGGCCGCCGCCCGGAGCACCAGCCCCGGCTCGGGCTTCCGGCACCCGCAGGGCCCCGTGAACTCCGGGTGGTGCGGGCACACGTACCATCCGTCGAGCGCGGCCGCGGGCCCCAAGCGGCGGTCGATCTCGCGGTGCACCGCCTCCACGAACGAGAGGTCGAAGTACCCCCGGGCCACCCCCGACTGGTTCGTCACCCCCACCAGGGCGAATCCGGCCCGCCGGAGCCGGCCCAGCCCTTCGGGGACCCCGGGGAGGACCTCGAGGTCCTCCATGCGGGAGAGGTAGTGGGCCTCCCGGATGAGGGTCCCGTCCCGGTCCAGGAACACGGCCGGCCTCACGGGGCCATCCCCTCCGGGAGCCGCCAGCGCCGATGCACCCAGAACCACTGCTCGGGGCATCGGCGCACGGCCCCCTCGACGACCCGGTCGAACCTGCGAGTGAACGACCGGATGCGATCCTCCCGGGTTCCCTGGGACGGCGGCTCCACCGGCGGCTCACACCACGCCACGAACCCGGTCCCTTCCCGGCGGCAGAAGGCCGGCACCACCGGGGTCTCGGTGCGAAGCGCAAGGGTGGCGAGGCCCCGGTTCGTGGAGACCGGCCGGCCGAAAAACTCGCTCCGGACCCCCTCCCGCGAGAGGGCCCGCTGGTCCAGGAGGAACCCCACCACCCCCCCGTCCCGCAGGGCCCGAAGCACCGGCCGCACCGCATGGCGGTGGGGGATCAACCGCCCGCCGAACCGCTCCCGGAGCGTTCGGACCAGCGCGTCCACCCGCGGGTTCTTGATCCGGCGTCCCACGGCGGAGAAGCGATACCCCGACGCGGCCACCGCCAGACCCGCGAGTTCCCAGTTGCCCAGGTGGGCCGTGAGGAGAAACGCCCCCTTCCCTTCGGCCAGGACCCGGTCCAGATGGTCGCGCCCCTCGAACCGGAACCGCGAAAGCAGGGTTTCGGGGGTTTCGCCGAACACCCCCGCGAACTCCACCGCCGTGGCTCCGAGGTGCCGAAAGTTCTCCCGGGCCGTCTCCCGCACCCAGGCCGTCGAACGCTCCGGAAACGCGAGCCTCAGGTTTTCCAGGGCCACCCGGCGGTGCGCCCCGTCGACCCGCCACCACAGCGCCCCCAGGCGGCGGCCCCAGGAGACCCGGGCGTCCCACGACACCCGGCCGGCCCAGGACACCCCGAGGCGCACGGCGAGGTACGAAACCGCCTCTCCCGCCCCCAAGCTCACACCTTCTGGAACGGGTCGAAGAGCCGCCGGTATTCCTCCAAGAGGCTTCGATCGGTCATCCCGGCGATCCGGTCGCACACCACCCGCTTCAAGCCGTCGCGCTCGGCCCGTTCCCGGTCGGCCCGGTCGAGGAGCCCGGGGTTCTCCACGTAGGCGGTGAAGAGTTCGGTCAGGAACCGCTCGGCCTTGACCCGCATCGCCTCCACCTTGGGGTGCCGGTAGAGCCGTTCGTAGAGGAACTCCTTGAGTTCCCGGTTCCTGACCTCCATCTCGGCGGAACGCACCACGAGCCGCCGGCCGGCCCGACGCACGTCTTCCAGGGTCGCCACCCCCGCCTCCCGGATCGCCCGGGTGCTCGCCTCCACCAGGTCGGCCATCATGCGTCCGATGAGGTGGCTGATCGTCTGGTAGATCTCCCGGCGGCCCCCGATGCCCGGGAACTTCCGGCGGACCAGGGCCCGGGTCTCCCGCCACACCGTGACCTCGTCGAGGTCCTCGAGGGTGATGTACCCCGCCTCGAGCCCGTCGTCGATGTCGTGGTTGTTGTAGGCGATCTCGTCGGCCAGGTCGATGAGCTGGGCCTCCAGGGTGGGTTGGAGATCGAGTTCGTACTCGTCGAGCCCCTCGACCATGGGGCGGTCCCAGCTCGACGAGTGTTTGACGATGCCCTCCCGCACCTCCCAGGTGAGGTTGAGCCCCCGGAAGCCGGGGTAGCGCTCCTCGAGCTCGGTGACCACCCGAAGGCCCTGGAGGTTGTGCTCGAACCCTCCCGCGTCCGCCGCCAGGCGGTGGAGGACCTCCTCGCCCGTGTGGCCGAACGGGGTGTGGCCCAGGTCGTGGGCCAGGGCGAGCGCCTCGGCCAGTTCCTCGTTCAGGCCCAGCCTGCGTGCGAGCCCCCGGGCGATCTGGGCCACCTCCAGGCTGTGGGTGAGCCGGGTGCGGTAGTAGTCCCCCTCGTGGTTGAGGAAGACCTGGGTCTTGTACTCGAGCTTCCGAAACGCCTCGCAGTGGATGATCCGGTCCCGGTCGCGCTCGAACGCCGGGCGGTCGTCCTTGAACGGCTCGGCGTGGGCACGCCCCCGGCTCCGCGCGCTGCGGGCCGCGTAGGGCGCGAGATCGGGCCGTTCCCCTCCATTTGCGTCTGCCATGGCCTCGTCTCCGGAAACGAGCGGCCCGATACCCTAACAGACCCCGCATCCACCGGCAACAACTGCGTGCCCCCCCTCGCCCCCGGAATTTCCTGGCACCGTGGGGGAGGAATCGGGTATTTTGTGCCCTGTCGTTTCATTTTTTGCGGGAGGGTACGCAATGGGAATCCGGTGGATGGCCCTGGCGCTCTGCCTCCTCGTGGGCCCCGTGGGAGCGAACGCCTCCGAGCGGGTTCTCCGCGTAGGGGTGTTCGACCACCGGCCCTACATGATCGTGGAGGGGGGCGCCGTGTCCGGCACCGACGTGGAGTTGGCGGGCCTCGTGTTCGAGGCCGCCGGGTACGGGGTGGAGTTTCGGGTTCGGCCCCCCGCACGCGTGTTCCACGAAATCGAAACCGGGGAACTCGACGCGCTGACCGGCCCCGCGAAGACCCCCGAGCGGGAGAAAGTCCTGTGGTTCACCTCCCCCATCCACGCCAAGGTGGCCCAGGTGTTCGGGCCTCCGGACCTCCGGCTGGAGCGTCTCGAAGCCCTTGCGGACCTGGGCCGCCCCGTGGGGTTCATCCGGGGGTTCACCTTCGGAGACAACCTGAACCGGATCCGGGACCGGCTGCGGGAACGGGGCCTCGCCGAGGAGGAGGCGACCACCCGGGCGAACATCCGGAAACTCCTCGCCGGCCGGATCGCGGCGTTCGTGGACATGCGGGACCCCACCCTCTACGAGATCCGGGAACTCGGGGTGGAGGGCCGGGTCGTGCCCGTGTCCGACCCGGTGTTCATGGGCTGGGCGCACTTGGCCCTCTCCCGCCGCACCTGCACCCGAGAGGACCTGGAGCGCGTGGAGGCGGCCCTGCGGCAGCTCCGGGCCCAGGGCCGCATCCCGGCCCTCGAGTTTCCCGACCCCACGGCCCGCTCCGCCCGGTGAGGCCCCATGGCGCGCAGGGGGTCTTGGGCGCGGAGGATCGGGCTGCCCTACGTGGTGCTCGTGCTCGCGGCGGCGGGGGCGGCCCTCGTGTGGGCCGATTACCGGCGGGAGGAGGCCGTTCTCCTCGAAAAGGGAAACCGGGCCGCCGCCGTCGCCGCCCGCCTGCTCCAACGCCCCCTCTGGAACCTGGAACTCGAGGACATCCGGGCCGGAATTGAAACCCTCCTGCTCGACCGGGACGTGATCGGCGTCGAGGTCCGGGACGCGGGGGGCATCGTGGCCTCCCGGTGGGCTGAGCCGCCCCACGGGTCGGGGAGCGTTCTTACGTTCGAGCGCCCCATCCGGCACAGCGGCAGGGAGATCGGCACCCTCCGGCTCGCCCTGACCACCCGGCGCTTGCGCTCCCGTCTCGTCCTGGGGGGAATCCTGGCGGTCGGCGGCGCGGGGCTGGCCGGCCTGGGGTTGCTCGCCTACGTCCAGGTCCTGTTCGCCCAGTGGGTGCGAAGCCGCCGGTTCGCCCGCCGGCTGGCCCGGCAGGAGGTCCACACCGACCTGATTCTCGATGCGTTGGGGGTTTCCACCTACGCGGTGCGAACCGACGGCGCCCTCCTGTTCCGCCGCGGGGACCTTCTGGGGTCTTCCGGCGCATTCGCCCGGTGGGGCGACTGGATCCTCCCGGAAGACCGGCCGGAGGCGCTACGGTGGTTCGGGGCCGCGGTGGCCGGCGGGAACCTGGCCTCCACGGAGTACCGCGTGCGGGCCCCCGACGGCGGGGTTCGGTGGGTCCGGGACTGGGTGCGCCCCGATGGGGGAAGGATCCTCGGGCTTCTTGCCGACGTCACGGAGGCCCGACAAGCCCGGGAGCAGCAGGCGGCCTTGGACCGCCAGATGGCCCAGGCCCAGCGCATGGAGAGCCTCGGTCGGCTCGCCAGCGGGCTCGCCCACGATTTCCGGAACCTCCTCCACGTGGTTCGGGGCCACCTGGAGCTCCTGGAACGGGGCCTCCCCCCCGAGCAGTGCCTCCCCCCGGCCCGGGACGGGCTCGATCAGGCGTCCCGGCTCCTCCAGAGCCTCCTGCAACTCGCCCGCACCGACATCCCCCGGCGTCGGGCGCCCCTCGGGCGGGTGGTGGAGGAGGCCGTCGCCCTCGCTCGCCCCACCCTGGGCTCGGACGTGCACCTGGAGCTGCGGGTTGCCGCATCGCCCGCCGTGGATCTCGGGGTTCCGGAGTTCCAGCAGGTGGTCCTCAACCTCCTGGTCAACGCGAAGGACGCCGTGGGGGAGAGGGGGAGGATCGAGGTGGTTGTGAGCGAGGAAGCGGATCCCGAGGGCCGACGCTGGGCCGTCGTGACGGTGCGAGACGACGGGCCCGGCATCGCCCCCGAGGTGCTCCCGCACGTGTTTCAGCCGTTCTTCACCACGAAGCCCCCCGGCATCGGCACGGGGCTCGGGCTCGCCATGGTGGAGCGGATCGTCCACCTGCACGGAGGCGCGGTGGAGGCCGCCTCCCCGCCCTCGGGGGGAGCGGTGTTCCGGATCCGCTTACCGGTCGATCGGGAAGCGGGGCGCCAGGACGTTTCGTCACGGGGGCGCCCGGGGACACAGGCCCCTTGAAGGGATCAGGACCCGTACCCCGCGAGCGCTCCCGCGAGCCGCAGAGCCATCCAGGTGAGTCCGGCTCCCGCCACGAAGGACACGGCGAACCCGGTCGGGGCCACCACCATCCGAAGTCCTCCCCGCGGCCCGCCTTCGGGCCACAGCCAGGCGGCACCCAGCCCAAACCCGGCGGCCACGGCCGCCCCGGGGACCGCCCCGGCGGCAAGAACCGGTGCCACCCCTGGGATCCAGCGCTCCAGGGCCCACAGGAACCCCAACCAGAACCCGACGGCGGCGGCAAACCCCTGGACGGTGCGCTCCAGACGGCTCACGGCTCCCTCCTCACCGGCAAAACCGGATGACCCCGACCACCCGTCCCAGAATCCGGAACTCCTGGTCCGGCGAGACCCGGATGGGTTCCATGGCGGAGTTCGCGGGCCGAAGTTCGATCTCGCCCCGCCCGGGGTGGAACCGCTTCACCGTGGCCTCGCCGTCCACCATCGCCACCACGGTTTCCCCCGGCCGGGCGGTTTCCCGCTTCTCCACCACCACGTAGTCCCCGTCCAGGATCCCGTCCTCCACCATCGAGTCGCCCTTCACCCGGAGCACGAACCGCTCCCCCGTCCCCCCCATCGACGCCGGCACCTCGAAGGGCTCCGGCGCCTCCACCGCCTCGATGGGCCGCCCCGCCGCCACGTAGCCCAGGAGGGGCAGTTCCAGGCCGGCCCGTGCGCTGCTTTCCCCTCGCACCTCCAGCGACCGCCTCGCGTTCCACTCCCTGTGCAGAACGCCCTGGGCTTCGAGCCGCTTCAGGTAGTTTTGCACCGTGCCGAGCGAGCGGAACCCGAAGTGCCGGGCGATCTCCTGCTGGGTGGGGGCCACGCCGTGCCGCGCCCAATAGTCGCGCACGAACTCGAGCACCCGTTTCTGTTTCGGGGTAAGTTTTGGAGGGGACATGGGACCTCCGCCGGACTCCGGGCCGGGGATCAGCGCACCCGGACCGCGGCTCATGTTTCACGCCAACGACCGCCGACCGCCGACCGCCGACCGCCGACCGCCGACCGCCGACCGCCGACCGCCAGATTATGCGTAAGTTTTGCGTAAGTCAAGAGCAAAACGAAGGGCCCGTCTCCGGGCCCTTCGTGTCGGTATCCCTGCCGTATCAGTCCAAGCTGACCCCCAGGGACCGCCCCGCGCCTCCCCACGGCGGCCGGTCGAGCACCAGGGCCAGCCGGGGCAACAGGTGCGCCTCGGCCACCCGGCCCGAGGGCAACCCCACCAACAACCGGCCGTCCTCCGCGCGCCAGCACGGCGCCTCCCCCCGTTGGCCGGTCACGGTATCGGTCCAGGTCACCTCGCCCGCCCGTCCCTCGGCATCGAGGAGCACCGCCACGTACACGCGGCCGTCCACCAGGTACTGGCTCACCTCCCCCGCCCGCGCCAACCGGGGCAGCGCCACGACCCCGGCCAGGAACAAAATCCCCCCGAGCACCGCCTTGCGCACCGGACACCTCCTTGCGCCCCCATCCCGACCGCTCCTACCGGACAGGGATCGGCAGCGGGGAGGAGGAACTTGAATCCTATTCCTCCTCGGCGGGTTCCGAGGCCGCGAGATCCCGGGCCAGGCCCTCGAGGATGTCCACGCACCGGTCCCGGTCGATCCGGCTCGTGTTGAGCGCCAGGTGGTACAGGGTGGGCTCGTCGGGATCGACGTCGAAGTAGAACCGCAGGTAGTCGTGGCTGCGGGCGTCGACCCGGTGCACGAAATCCCGCGCCTCGTCCAGGGAAAGCCCCCGGCGCTCCGCGGTCCACGCCACCCGGTCGTCCTCGTTCGCGACGATCCGCACGTGGAGGGTGCGGGGGTTGTCCTTCAGGATCACCTGCCCGCCCCGGCCCACGATCACCACGCCCCGGCGCTGGCCGAGGGCGGTGATCACCTTGACGATCATCTGCTTGTAGATGTCGCTGTCGATCCAGCCGTCCACGCGGTAGTGGAACGGGATCTTGTCCCGGTCGTCGTACCCCTCGGCGAACGCTTCCGGTTTCGCCTTCGTTTTCTTTTTCAGGGCGTCCAGGTCAAAGATCGTCGAGAAGAAACTTTTGAACTTGCTGTGGTGCTCCGCCTCGAACTCCTCCACGTCCTCGTCCGGAACGTTCACCTCCAGCGCGACCCGGTGGATGACCTCCTTGTCCAGGTAATCGATTCCCAGGCGCTTGGCCAGTTCCCTCCCGATCTCCGGCCCGCCGGCCCCAAACTGGTTCGAAATCGTGATGACAGGCATCGCTCCTCCTCAATCCCACAGGGCCGGCCCGAGCGCCGGCCAAAACCGGCGCCCTTTATAGCAAACGGAAAACAGGGCTTCAAGGACGCGCTTCCACGCCCAACGCCCCCGATGGCACCGGGATCCGGGGCCCGCACCGGTAGGACTCCCGAGGCGATCGGGACGGCCGTCTTCCGCTTGCACCGGCCCGTCTGGTATCCTCGTCCCCTGCGCGTAAGGAGGATTCATGGCGGAAACCCTTGTGGTGGGAATCTCCGACGCCAAGGTCAGCGCCGACCCGACGGATTCGGTGGTCACCTACGCCCTCGGATCCTGCGTGGGGCTTGCCCTTTACGACCGCACCCGCCGGGTCGGCGGCCTGGTGCACGTGATGCTGCCGGACTCCCGGTTCCGGTCCTCGGCCCGGGAGTTCAACCCCTTCATGTACGCCGACACCGGGTTCTACGAACTGTTGCGCGCCGTGGAGGCCGCCGGGGGTCGGCGCCAGGACCTCGTGGCCAAGCTGGCCGGCGGGGCCAACATGCTCGGGCAGACCGCGATCTTCGACATCGGCCGGCGAAACGCCGAGGCCCTCCTCGGCCTGTGCCGCCTCGAGCGGATCCCCGTGGTGGGAACGAGCCTCGGCGGCACGGTCGGGCGCTCGATGGAGCTGTGGCTCTCGGACGGGAGGGTGAAGGTGCGGCTGCTCGGCATGGGGGAGGAAGTGCTGTGACGATCGAGACCATCCTCAGCCGCCTGGACGCCCTTCCGCCCATGCCGGCCGTGGCGGTGCGCCTTCTGAACGCCGCCCAGGACCCCGACGTGGATCTGGCCCGGGTGGCCGAATGGATCGAACGGGACCCGGCCATGACGGCCAACGTGCTCCGGGCCTGTAACGCGCCGATCTACGGCCTGCGCACGAGGGTCACCTCGGTGCGGCAGGCCACGAGCCTCCTCGGGCTCCGCAAGGTCGTGCAGATCGCCCTGACGGTGCTGGCGAGCCGGTACCTCACCCCGGCCCAGGACGGGTACGCCCTGGCCGCCGGGGAACTGTGGCGCAGCTCGGTCACGGCGGCGCTCGCGGCCGAACTCCTGGCCGAGCGGGCCCGATACCCGGCCCCCGGCACCGCCTATACCGCGGGGCTCCTACAGGACCTGGGGAAGATCGTGCTGGCCGAGTTCGTGGCGCCCGCGGTGGGGGACATCCGACGGCTGGTCGACGAGGAGGGGGTCGGTTGGCAGGAGGCCGAGGCGCGGGTGGTGGGGCTTCCCCATCCCGAGGTGGGAGCCCGCCTCCTCGAGCGCTGGGGCTTTCCCGAGGCGCTGGTGGAGTCGGTGCGGTGGCACCACGACCCGGCCCGGGCCACCCTGGACCCCGGCCTCGCCCGGCTCTCCCACCTGGCCGACGCCTTCACCATGGCCCTGGGCCAGGGCCTCGGGGCGGACGGGCTCGCCTATCCCCTGGACGAGGCGAGCCTCGCGCTCGCCCGCATCTCCTCGCCCCAGGACGCGGAGGAGGTCCTGGCCGTCCTCCACGAACGGGTGTTGGCGGCCGAGGATCTGTTCTCCCTCTCCTGACGACGGGACCGGGCCCTTGCGCATCTGGAACGGCACGCTCACCGTGGAGACCCGGGGCGCCGGGCACACCGTGGACCTCACCCCCGAGGTGGAGCGCCTGGTGTCTTCCTGGGGCGTCGGGGAGGGGCTGGGGACCTGTTTCGTTCCGGGCTCCACGGCCGGGCTCACCACCATCGAGTTCGAGCCCGGGGTGGTGCGGGACCTCGCCGAACTCCTGGAGCGCCTCGCCCCCGCAGGGGTGCCCTACCACCACGACCGGGCGTGGGGCGATGGAAACGGGTACGCCCACGTGCGCGCCGCCCTCCTGGGGCCGGACCTCTCGTTTCTGGTGCGGGGCGGACGGGTGGTCCGGGGTACCTGGCAGCAGTTCGTCCTGTGCGATTTCGACAACCGCCCCCGGACCCGGCGGGTGGAGGTCCAGGTGATCGGGACGCCCACCGGAGAGGCCCCATGACCGAGGCGGTGGAGCGGGTGGAACTCGGCGATCCCCGCCATGCGGCGGCCCTGGTGGGGGAACGCGAGGCCCACCTCAAGGAACTGGCCCACGTGATCCGGGACGTGTCGGTGTCGTGCCGGGGGAACGTCGTGCTGGTGCGGGGGGACCCGGACGCGGTGGGGCTGGCCGCCGCGGTGCTCGAGCAGCTCTACGAGCTCGTGAAGGAGGGGTATCCCCTCTACCGCGCCGACATCGACCACGCCGTGCGGGTGCTGCGCGCGAACCGCCGGGCCCGGCTCAAGGACATCTTCCTCGATGCCGTGTACATCGCGGCCGACCGCCGGGTCATCAGCCCGAAGAGCCTCGCCCAGAAGGAGTACATCGAGGCGATCCGGTCCCACGACATCGTGTTCGGCATCGGGCCCGCGGGCACCGGCAAGACCTACCTCGCCATGGCCATGGCCATCGCGGCCCACGCCAAGCGGCTCGTCAAGCGCATCATCCTCACCCGCCCGGCGGTGGAGGCCGGGGAGCGGCTGGGATTTCTCCCCGGAACGCTCTACGAGAAGGTGAACCCCTATCTCCGCCCCCTCTACGACGCCCTCCACGACATGATGGATTTCGACCGGGCCGCCCAGCTCATCGAGCGGGGGATCATCGAGGTGGCCCCCCTGGCGTTCATGCGGGGACGCACCCTGAACGACTCCTTCGTCATCCTGGACGAGGCCCAGAACACGACCTCGGAGCAGATGCGGATGTTCCTGACCCGCCTCGGGTTCGACAGCAAGGCCGTGATCACCGGCGACGTGACCCAGGTGGACCTTCCCCCCGGCACGGTTTCGGGCCTGGTGGAGGCCGAGACGCTCTTGAGCGGGATCCCGGGCATCCGGTTCTGCCGGTTCACCCGGGACGACGTGGTGCGCCATCCCCTGGTCCAGGAGATCATCGAGGCCTACGAGGCCCGCGACCGCGCCCGCCAGGCGGAGTCCCCCCGGTGAGACGGATCCTCCTCGGGCTGGCGGTTCCGGCGGCCGCCGCGTTGGGGTTTGCCGCGGCCGCGGTCTGGCTCCTGGTGCAGGGGCTGCCCCAGGTGTCCCGGCTCGAGGCGTTCCGGCCGCCCGCGTCCACACGGGTGTACGCGGCAGACGGGTCGCTCCTGGCCGAGTTCAGCGTGGAGACCCGGATCCCGGTGACCCTGGAGGATCTTCCGCCCCACGCGGTCCGCGCCTTCCTGGCCATCGAGGACCACCGGTTCTTCGAGCACTTCGGGCTCAATGTGGGTCGGATCCTGAAGGCCCTGGCCGTAGACGTCCTCGAGCGCCGGGTCGTCGAGGGCGGCTCCACCATCACGCAGCAACTGGCCAAGGTGCTCTTCCTCACCCCCGAGCGGACCGTGAAGCGAAAGCTGCGGGAGGCCCTGCTCGCGCTCGAGATCGAGCGCCGGTACACGAAGCAGGAGATCCTCGAGTTCTATCTGAACCAGATCTACCTGGGAAACGGGGCCTACGGCGTGGGGGCGGCCGCCCGGGCCTACTTCGGCAAGCCCCCCTCGGAGCTCACCCTGGCCGACGCGGCGCTCCTGGCCGCGCTCCCCAAGGCGCCGGCGCGCTACGATCCCTTCCGGAACCCGGAGAACGCCCGGGCCCGGCGAAACCTCGTGCTTCGCCGCATGGCCGACCTCGGCTGGGCGGATCCCGACGAGGCGGCCCGGGCGGCCGAGGAGCCCCTTCCCGCCCGGCCGCCCCCGCGGCCCGTGCGGGCGCCCTACTTCGTGGAACGGGTCCGGCGCCGGCTCGTGGAGACCCTGGGACTCGACCCGGTGTACCAGGGGGGACTACGGGTCTACACCACCCTCGATCCCGCCCTCCAGGAGGCGGCCGAAGCGGCCCTGAGCGAGGGACTTCGGGCCGTGGATGCCCGGCACCCCAAGCGGACCCCCCCCGCCCAGGGCGCCGTGGTGGTGCTCGACCTGCGCACCGGCGCGGTGCGGGCCCACGTGGGGGGGCGGTCCTGGGACGAGAGCCCCTTCGACCGGGCGGTGCAGGCCCGGCGCCAGCCCGGATCGGCGTTCAAGTTCTTCGTGTACCTGGCGGCCCTGGAACGGGGGTTCACCCAGGCCGACACGCTGCTCGACGCCCCGGGCGAGTTCCCGGGCTCCCATCCCCGCAAACCCTGGCGGCCCGCGAACTACGACGGCCGCTTCGAGGGGGAGATGACCCTGCGCCGGGCGCTGGCCCGCAGCCGGAACCTCCCGGCGGTCCGGCTTCTCGACCGGATCGGCCGGCAACCGGTGGAGGACCTCGCACGGCGGCTCGGTCTGGCGGGGCCCTTCGGCCAGGGCCTGGCCGAGGCCCTCGGGGTGGGGGCCGCCTCCCCCCTGGAACTCGCCCGCGCCTACGCGGCCGTGGGGACGGGGGGGCTCCTTCCCCAACCCCGATGGATCCAGGCCGTGTACGGCACGGACGGCCGCAACCTCTGGCCCCCGCCGGCCCCGGCCCGCCGCGCCCTCGACCCGGTGGTGGCCTACTGCATGACCGACATGCTCCGGGCGGTCGTTCAGGAGGGGACCGGCCGGGCCGCCCGGACCCTCCCGTTCCCGGTGGCGGGCAAGACCGGCACCACCGACGACCAGCGCGACGCCTGGTTCGTGGGGTTTTCGAGCCGGCTCGCCGCCGCCGTGTGGGTGGGCCGTGACGACAACACCCCGCTCGGCCGGGGGGAGACCGGGGCCCGGGCGGCCCTGCCCGTGTGGACCGCGGTGATGAAGGCCTCGGCCGGCGCCGAGACCCCGCCCCCGTGGCCCGTGCCGCCGGGGGTCTCGTTCGTGGAGATCGACACCCGAACGGGCCTTCGCGCCGGCCCGGACTGCCGGGACACGGCCCTCGCCGCCTTCGCCCGGGGCACCGAGCCCACCCGGCCCTGCGGCCACGACCGCCTGCGCTGGCCCCGGCTCCTGGGCCGGCTCAACCTGGCCGCCCGCCATCCCTGAGACATCGGACCCGTTGTTCCCATGGATTTCGCGCTCCTATCCCTTCCCGCCCCCTGCCCCGCCGACCGGGCCTTCTACGCCGTGGCGGGGCGTCCCTATCCGGCGTTTCTCGACAGCGCCCTGCCCGGCCCGTTGGGCCGGCGGTCGTTCGTGGCCACCGACCCCTTCCTGGTGGTCCACGCGAAGGGCCGGTCCGCCGACCTCCGCTGGTTCCGGCAGGGCCGCTCCGAGTCCTGGCGCGGTAACCCCTTCGAGCTCCTCCGGGGCCTGCTCCGGGAGTTCCGGCGGCCGGCGGGGCCCTTCCCCCTGGCCCCCGGCGGGGCCATCGGGTACCTCGCCTACGACCTCTTCCCCCAGGTCGAGGCGATCCGGCCCACCGCCGTGGACGACCTCGGGATGCCCGACCTCTTTTTCGGGTTTTACGACGCCGTGGCCGTTTTCGACCCGGTCACGGGGGAGGCCCACCTGGCCCTTTCCGGCGCCCCCGGGGACCGGGAGGCGGCGCGCGACCGGTGGGCCGAGCTGCTCCGGGCCGAGGCCCCTCCCCCCCCGGCGCCGGCGCCCCTGGACCCCGGGGCGCTCACGAGCAACTTCACCCGGGAGGCCTACTGTCGTGCGATCCTCCGGGCCAAGGAGTACATCGCGGCCGGCGACATTTACCAGGCGAACCTCTCCCAGCGCTTCACCGCCCCGTTCGCCGGGGACCCGGTGGGGTTCTACCGGAGTCTGCGCACCACGAGCCCGGCGCCCTTCGGGGCGTGCCTCTTTCCCGACGGGTTCGCGGTGCTCAGCAACTCCCCCGAGCGGTATCTCCTGGTTGACGGGGACTACATCGAGACCCGACCGATCAAGGGCACGGTGCCCCGGGGCCGGACGGCCGAGGAGGACCGGGAGCTCGCCCGCCGGCTCCGGGCCAGCGAGAAGGACCGGGCGGAGCACGTGATGATCGTGGACCTGGAGCGCAACGACCTGGGCCGGGTGTGCGCCTACCGCTCCGTGCACGTGCCCGAGTTCCTGGTGATCGAGTCCTACGCCAACGTGCACCACCTGGTGTCCACCGTGGCCGGCCGGGTCCACCCGTCGCGGGACGTGGTGGACTGCATCCGCAACTCCTTCCCCGGCGGGTCCATCACCGGCGCGCCCAAGGTGCGGGCCATGGAGATCATCGACGAACTCGAACCCACGGCCCGGGGCGTGTATTGCGGATCCATCGGGTACATCGATTTCTCCGGCCGGGTGGACCTCAACATCGCCATCCGCACGGCCGTGGTCCGGGGGGACCGGATCCACTTCCAGGTGGGGGGCGGGATCGTGGCCGACTCCGACCCGGAGGCCGAGTACGAGGAGACGGTGACCAAGGCCCAGAGCTTCCTGAAGGTCCTGACCGGGGCCGGACGGGTGTGGGAAGGGGGATGACCCGCTACGCCTGGCTCAACGGCCGGCTGGTGGACGAGGCGGCGGCCGTGGTTCCCGCGGCCGACCGCGGATTCCTGTACGCCGACGGCCTGTTCGAAACCCTGCGCCTCTACGGCGGCCGGCCCTTCCGGCTCGCGGACCACTGGGCGCGGCTCACGGCCTCGAGCCGGTTCCTGGGGCTTCCGGATCCGCCGGACCCGAACCCGGCCATCGAGGCCCTCGTCCGGGCGAACGGCGCGGCCGACGCGGTGGTGCGGTTCACCTGGACCCGGGGCGCGCGTCCGGCCGGGCCCCGGCCGGGCCCCGCCC